>NZ_JBEXSI010000049.1:0-50198 GCF_040613515.1 Streptomyces sp. NPDC006261 | reverse complement strand
CCTGACCGACCGCCTGGACCAGGACTGGGCGCAGCGCGCCTGAGCCGGACCGCCTCTCGGGAACCGAGACCCGTGCCAGGGTCGGGGCTCCCCACACGCCGAGCCCCGACCCTGGGAGCGACCCCTCGCGGCGTCCCCTGCGCCGTGCCAGAACGACAGAGAAGGACCACATCACATGTCCACCACAACCAACGCCGACCTCGTGCACCGCTTCTACCAGGCCCTTCAGCAGGGCGACTACGACACGCTCACCGGCATGTTCCACCCGGACTTCGTCTTCTACCCCCAGATCGACAGCCCCCGGCCCGGCGCCGCAGGGTTCATCGACGCGGAGAAGAAGCACCTCGACGCCTTCCCCGGCAACCGCCTGACGGTCCTCGACACCGTCGCCGAAGCCGACAAGGTCGGCGCCTACGTCGTGGTCGAAGGAGACCAGGGCGGCGACTACTACAACATCCCCCCACGCGGAGCGCACGTACGGTTTTCCATGTTCAACCTGTTCACTTTCAACGACGGGAAGATCATCGAGAAGCGGGCCCACTACAACCTGGCCGACATCATGGACCAGCTCACGGCCGGCTCCGCTGCCTGACGACACGGGCCCGACAGGGCCACACCCTGCACCTCTCCACCGCCGCCACCGACGGCACCCGCCTGGAACGAAACGCTCCCACCCAGACAGCGATCCGGGCCCCGGCGGGAGACCCCAAGAGCTCCTCTACTCCTCGTCGTCCTCATCCAGCCCGAGCCCGGCCGCGTCCGGGTCGCGCAGCGGGCGCAGGGCGCCGGCGGCCGGGGTGGAGGCGGTGAAGCTGTAGCGGCCGAGCACGTTGAGGTTCGCGTGCTTGAGCGGAGAGAGCCGGGCGATGTCCTCGTCCCGCAGCTCGTGTCCCTCGGCGCGGAGCTGGGCGACGGCAGCGTCGATGTACTTCGTGGTCCAGAGCACGATGGCGTTGAGGACCAGGCCGAGCGCACCAAGCTGGTCCTCCATGCCGTCGCGGTACGCCTGGTGGATGGTGCCGCGCCTGCCGTGGCACACGTCGCGAGCCAGCTTGTGGCGGGACTCCTGCACGGTGAGCTGGCGGTTCATCTGCCTGCGGTAGGTGTCGTCGACGGGGTCGACCATTCGCATCAGGTGCTCAGTCTTAGCGATCCGCCCGTACTCGGCGAACGCCTGTCCCAGGGGCATGGGGTGGCCCTCGCGGCCGAACATCCGCAGCAGGTCGTAGGCGCGGACCTGGTTGGTGACCAGGGAGCCCGCGACCCGGAGCATGTCCGGCCACCACGTCTCGATCTTCTTCAGGTTGACGCGGTTGCGGGCGAGCGGCTCCAGCACCCCGTACGTGCCCGTCTCCACCCCGGGCATCGTCGCCCGCCAGAACCGCTGGTCGTCCAGGTCCTTGAAGCGGGGGCTGAAGTTGTAGCCCAGGATCTTGAAGATCCCGAACACGATGTCGCTGTAGCTCGCATTGTCGGTGGCCACCATCTCCGGCTTCACGCCGCCGTCGAGGTTCAGCAGCGCGTCCAGAATGTGCAGGGAGTCGCGCGGGGTGCCGGGGACGACCATCTGCCCGATGCCCGCGACCTGGTCGTTGACGGCGTTGAGCCAGGTGATACCGCGCTTGAACCCGAAGTACTTCGGGGAGGGCGCCGCGCTGATCGTGCGGACGGGAACGACGAACCGCAGTCCGTCGACCGAGGCCAGCAGCCCGTCGCCCCAGAACTGCACGATCGGCACCTCGGCCTGGGCCTCGATCAGAGCCGCGTTCGCCGCGGCGATGGTGTCGGCGCGCAGGTAGAACTGGTCGACGTGGACCAGGCGGGAGCGGGTCAGGGCCTCGTGGCCGGGGTTGGTGACCGGGGTCATGCCGATGTTGCACGCCTCGCTCACCAGCAGCGCGACCACCGAGGTGGTCAGGTCCTTCATGCGGGTGGTGCCGTCCCCGAGGTGGACAAAGGCGTCGAGGAACCCGGTCCAGGAGTGGACCTCGAAGAGCAGGTCCGGCCTTCGGGAGCATCTTCTCGACCCGCTTGCGCAGCCAGGCCAGCGACTTCGGCTCGCCGAGCGCGCCAAGCTTCTCCACGTTCAGCTTCACCCGGCCGTTCGGCAGGACGTCGAGCGACACCTTCGCGTCCTTGCCCGCCGACTCCAGGCGCTCGGCCATCTGCTTCCAGCCCGCGTCCAGGGCCCGCACCAGCTCCGCCAGGTGCTCGGTGACGGGCATGTCCAGGCTCAGCCCGGCCAGCACGTCCTCGCACACCGCGTCCCACGCCGCGCCGTCCAGGAGCCGGGCGCGCGGGTCGGACCACCGGTGCGAAGGGGAGGCGAACACGTTGCGGTTGTTCAGAGCCCGGTGCAGCTGCTCCAGCACGCACACCACGTACGCGTCCCGGTCCACCGACCCCTGCGGCAGATCGGCGTTCGCGTAGACCGCCTTGCGCCACGCCGGCGGCACCAGCTTCTCGTCCACCTCGCGCGGCAGCAGCGGCTTGTCCTTCACTCGCCTCCGCGCCAGCGCGGGCAGCCGCTTCACCCCGGCGAGCACCCGCGCGCCGCCGGTCGACGCCGCCAGCGCCTTCGACTCGCCCAGCAGCGCCAGGAACGGGCGCACCGTGTTGTAGCGGGTGGTCAGCGCCGCCCGCATCGCGACGTCGGCGGAGTCCTCGTCCTCGGGCACCAGGGACACCACGAGGGCGGCCGCGGTCATCACCGTCTCCCGCGGGGCGACCTCCTCGACCACCGCCCACAGCGCCGCCGTGTCCAGGTCGACGCCGTGCGTCTCCACCAGCTCCAGCTCCTCGAACAGCACCTTCGCCGCCCGCGCGAGCGTCCGGGACGCCTTCTCCAGCTGCGGCAGCGTCGACAGGCGCTCCTTCTCCGTCGCCCGCCTCGCGGTGCTGAGCAGCCGGGTCGCCATCAGCACCTGGAACAGGTCCAGGGCCTCGTCGATGGCCTTCGCCTCCAGGTGCCGCATCACCGCGGTGAGCATCGCGGTGCGCTTGGGCTCCTCGGCCCGCTCCAGACTCGCCGCCTTCGACCCCAGCCCGTACCGGGCGAGCGCGGCCAGCCGGTTCGGCGGGACCTGCGACAGCCGCACCCGGCCCAGACCGAACGCGCCAATCTCATCGACCCGCTCCAGCGACCGCGCGAACGCCGTTCCGGTCGTCCGCGTCGGCGGCCGGCGCAGCCGCTCCAGCTCCGAGTACCGGGCGCCCTCCGGCGTCACCAGCGTGGCCACCAGATGCCCGGGCAGCGCCGCGTCCGCCCGGTGCGCGGCTCTGGCGACCGTGGTGTGCAGCCGCTTCTCCGCGACCGCCCGGACCTCCGACACCTTCCGGGCCAGCACGCTCACCCCGGGCAGCAGCACACGGTGCCGGCGCAGCCAGCCCACCGCCTGGTTGAACAGGGCCACCGGCCCCTCGGCGTGCGTCCACGCCCGCCCGTGCAGGAACGTACGGAACTTCCGCCCCCACTCCGTATCGTCGTACTCGTGGTACTCGTACGCGTCCCGGATCTCCCACGCGTGCTCGTACGCCGTCGGCTTACGCTCGGTGTACTGCTTCACGCAGCTGACGTCCTCGATGCCGAGCTGTTCCCCGAGGTACTCCACCACCGCCCACGGAACGTCCAGCGGGTCGTCCGGGAGGAACCGGCCGATGTAGCGCACGGTGCACATCTGAAGGGCAAACCCGAGCCGGTTGTGATCACCGCGCCGCTTCGCGACCAGCTTGCGGTCCTCGTCGTCGAGGAAGAAGAACCGCTCCAGCTCCGGCCGGGTCGGCTCCTCGTTGCACTTCCCGTACGAAGCCGCCTGCTCGTCGGTCAAGAACTCCACTGGCATGGACCTGACGCTAACGACGCCCGCAGCCGCTCAACGATCTTCCGCCGAACCCCGGCGCCAAGCTGATCGACTGTGCTAGAGGCCCATGATCACCGGCTTAGCGTTAACCGCTGTACCGCTGTTCCCCAAGGCCGTAGGTGATCAAAACGGCCACAAGTATTCATATATTTGGCCGAATTCACTGCTTTTGGCGTTGCCCAGTCGCCGATCTCCTCGACGAGTTCAGCAATCACTCCCACAGCTGACGGCGATGGCCTGCCGGACCATGCCACGGAAGCGGGCCGTGGGCGCCGGCGGCCGACGGCGGCCTTGGCCCCGGATTCCTCCCACGCCTTGCAGTCGTTCCGGTTACCTGGTAGCGGCCGGCCGGCCGACCACGACGACCAGGCGGCTGTCGGCATCGATGACGACTTGGTGGTTGGTGGAGTACCGGTAATTCTTGGACTGCTCGGCCACCGTGTGGTCGCGAGTGGGCACAGCGTGCCGTCCACGATGAGCACGGTGTCCTTGCGGAACCGCTTCCGGGGCTGGAGCGCGAGCAGGGGCCCGAGATGGGTGATGATGTGCTCAGCCGCGGACTTCGAGATGCCGAACAGCAGGGCGAGCTGGCGCATCGCCAAGTTCGTCCGCCAGTACGCCGTGACCAGCAGTACCCGGTCCTCCAGCGGCAGGCTCCACGGTCGGCCCCTGCGAACCGCGGCCGCCCCGTCGTGCCGCAGCATCGTCACCAACTTGCTGAAAGAGCGCGGGCTCAGCTCGGTGCCCCAGCCGGAGCAGCCGGGTACGTCGATCGGCGCACGAAGGTCGCCCGCCCGGGCCACGTCGGTTGTAGACGCCCCGCCAGTTGCCGTACTTCTCCGGCAGGTGCACCCACTGGGTACCGGTCTGAACTTGAAGGCGATCGCGTCGATCACCTCACGGTGGTCTCGCCAGCGGCCACCCCGCTTCGGCGTCCGGTCCGGGAGCAACGGCTCGATCCGCGCCCACTGCGCATCAGTCAACGGCACACCCTGACCAACGAAACGACTGATCCAAACGAAATGGCCTAGCCGCTTTCGTGGCAGGGACCTGCCTCGGTGAGCCGCAGCTCTCGGTCATGCGACCGAAGCTGCGGCTCACCGAGCGGTGCGGCGCTCCCGGGGCACCGCATCGCCAGGTGAGCCGTGCCAGTTGGGGCGCAGGCTTGGGGTCACCGTTCGCTCCTCATCAGTGCAGCAGGGCGCGCAGGGGTTGCAGGTCTTCGAGACCGGTGACGGACACGGCGGCCCCTGCCTTGTCGAGTTCAGCGGTGGTGGTGCGGCCCGTTGCCACGCCCAGGACGCGAACACCGGCCGTACGGCCGGCGGCGACGTCGGCGGGGGTGTCGCCGATGAGGAGGACGTCGGCGTCGGTGAACGGGGTGGTGGTGGCATGGCGGGTGCGAGCGATGGCGGTGCGGACGAGTTCGGCGCGGTCGTCGTGATCCTCGCCGTATCCGCCGTAGGGGAACCGGATGTGGGTGTCGAGCCCGAAGACCTGGAGCTTGATCTCCGCGACGGGCCGGATGTTGCCGGTGACCACGCTCTGCACCACACCGTCCATCTCGGCCAGGGCGGCGAGGGCAGCCGCGGCGCCCGGCAGTGCGTGGCCGCGTTCGCGGAGCTCGTGGGCGTGCAGGCGGTGGAGGTCGGCGGAGCGGCGGGCGAAGTCCTCGAACATGGCCCGGTCGCTGTGGATGCCGTGGAGCTCGGCGGTCTCACCGAAGATGACGGGCTCGGTCATCCCGTCCACAATGGCCTGCTCGCGCATGACCATCCCGGTGGCCTGCTCGAAAGCTTTCCCGAAGAGTTCCCGGCCGACGCCCCGGGTCGCGATGAGGGTGTGGTCGATGTCCCACAGAACGAGCTTCAACGTCGCCTCCCATGGATGTCCGGCGGCCACCGTGTCACACCTTGTGGTGAAGGCGAGTTGGCGGAGCGCCGGGTGGTCCTACGCTGGGCGCATACCCCGGTGAGGGAAGGGACTTCACGATGCTGCCCAGGCTTCCCGTCGGTGAGCGGATCAGGGACCGGCGCCGCCGGCTGGGGCGTACGCAAGCGGTGCTGGCCGGCTTGTGCGGGATCACGACGGACTACCTGTCGCAGATCGAGCGCGGCCTGAAAACCCCCTCGGGGGACGTCCTGGCCCGCCTCGCCGCCGAGCTCCAGGTCCCGGTAGGCACCCTCCTCGGAGACACCGAACCCCACCACCCTGCGCCGACGGCGACCGGCAGCTCCCGTGTCGTGCAGGCGCTCCTGCAACGCCACGGAGCACGCCATCCGACGCCCCCCGATGAGTTACGGGCGCGGGTGGAGCACGCCTGGAAGGTCTGGCAGACCTCACCGCGCCGCTTCACCGAAGCAGAGGCACTCCTGCCCGACCTGATCCGCGACGTGGAGGGCACCGTACGGGCGCTGCGGACCGGCAACGACGCTGCCGCCCGTCGCGAGGCCCTGCGGATTGCCGCCGACCTGTACGGGCTGCTGCGCTCCTACTACCGCCGGACCGGGCGGCCTGACCTGTCCCTCATGGCCGCCGACCGTGCACTGCGCGCGGCGGAGGAGGCCGATGATCCCCTGCGGGTCGGTGCCGCCCGGTGGAACCTGGGGCACGTCCTGCTCGCCCAGCCCGGCAGCGAACAGGACGCGGCCGACGTCGCGATGGACGCCTCCCACGACCTCGCCACCCTGGCCACCCCTGCCGGGGCGGCACTGCGGGGTGCACTGGAGCTGGTTGCGGTCGTTGCGGAGGCGCGGGCTCGCCGCCCGTGGGCGGCCCGGGAACGCCTCGCCGCCGCCGCGGTGCCGCTCGCCCGGCAGACCGGCGAGGGCAACGTCCACTGGACCGTGTTCGGTCCCACCAACGTGATGCTGCACGCCGTGAACGTCGAGATGACCGACGGCGACGCCACCGAAGGCCTGCGCCTGGCCGACCGGATCGACGCCACTCAGATGCCCTCGCGGGAGCGGCAGTTCACTTTCGGACTGGAAGTCGCCCGCTGCTACGACCTGCGCCGCGACGACGCCGCCGTCCTGGTCCACCTCCTCGAACTGGAACAGCTCGCCCCCGAGGACCTGCAACGCAGCCCCCTCGGCTGTCAGCTCGTCACTTCCCTCCTGGGGCGGGTTCGGCCTACGTACCGCGCCCAGGCCACCGGCCTCGCCCAACGCCTCCAGCTCCTGTGAACACCAGGGTCAGCCTCCGGGCGGCCCCAGGGCTCACCCGGACTCGCAGTTCGGGTTGCCCGGCTGATCCGGCCGTACGGTGCCGAGTCACACCGCCGGTCATGGAGAGGTCTCGTGAGCACGGACATCAGCAGGGAGATCCCCGGCTTCGCCGAAACACGCATCGCGGCCGCCGGGGAAACATGGGACGCGGTCCGCACCAACCGGTTCCTGGGCCTGCAAGCCGTCGAACGCCTCGGCAGCACCGCCGGACCGGTCATCGTCGAGCCCACCGCCGTGTACTTCCTCGTCCCCGCCGGCAGCACCCGCACCTGGGACGTACCCCAGTCCATGGGCCTGAGCGACACCCACTACGTCGTCCTCCCCGCCCAGGGCAAAACCCAGCCCCCCGGACCGTACTGGCTCCTGCCACCCCGCCGCCCCCTCGGCAACACCGACGACCTGCGCCGCGCCCTGGAAGCGGTACAGAGCCCGCGCCCCACCGAAACCACAGTTGACCTGGCCCCGCCTGACGCTGGACCAGGTCAGAGGCTTCGCCTGCGCACTGTGCGGGAACCGGCTCTACGCGGACCGGCCGCTCGGCACCTTCACCGCGGCCGAGGGCCTGTGCACCGAGCCCACCGAACTCTGGGCATGCGCCCCCACCTGCTGCGCTCTGCCACCCCGGTAGACGCAGAGCATCGTTCCCGGGCTCGGTCCGCGACCCGGTCTGCGAACGAGAACGCCCCTCGCTCCGGTCTTGTCCGAAGCGAGGGGCGGAAGCTCTATCCCCGCGACCGCGAGGAGAAGACTGCACATACTCTCGGGCCATCCCCACTGACGCAGGGAAGCGGTACCTGAGACCCCATATACCTGGGCCATTCCCGCCTTCACGGGGCGGGCGGCTCCGCCGAGGCAGGGCAGCAACATCACTGTAGCGGCACGGCCTCCGCGATCCATCCCGAGGTCGCCCGCCACTTCCCGCCTCGTAGTCTGGGGTGTATGCCCAGCCGCTCCTGGGCGCCGCCCGCGCCCTACGACCTGCCCCGCACCCTGCGGGTTCTGCGGCGAGGACGGAGCGACCCCTCCTGCCGGCAGGAGGCAGACGGGACCTGGTGGCGAACCTCCCGCACCCCCGACGGCCCGGTAACCTTGCGGATCACCGACCACCCGGACACCATCACCGGACGGCTCATCACCGGCACAGCGTGGGGCCCCGGCGCCGACTGGGCCCTGGCACAGCTCCCCGCCCTGCTCGGCGCCGACGACGACCCGGACATCTTCCGGCCACGGCACCGGGTGGTGGCCGCCGCGCACCGAAAGCACGCCGGCCTCCGGCTCGCACGCACCGGCCTGGTGATGGAATCCCTCATCCCGAGCGTGCTGGAGCAGCGGATCACCACCGGCAGCGCCCACTACGCCTGGCGACACCTCCTTGACGCGTACGGCGAAGAACCCCCAGGCCCCGCACCGGAAGGCATGCGGGTACCACCCTCCGTGGCCCGGTGGCGGATGGTCCCCAGCTGGGAATGGCACCGCGCCGGAGTCGACCGATCCAGAGCCGCGGCGATCCTGCGCGCCTGTTCCTACGCCCCGCGCCTGGAAGAAGCCGCGGCGATGGGATTGCCGGAGGCGGCCACCCGCCTCCAGCTGATTCCGGGGATCGGGCCCTGGACCGCCGCCGAGACCCTCCAGCGAGTCCTCGGCGCGCCGGACGCACTGACCCTCGGCGACCTCCACCTGCCGGTCCAGGTCGGGTACGCCCTCACCGGCGCCCGGGGTGGGACCGACGAGCAGATGGTGAAGCTGCTGGCCCCGTACGCCGGGCAGCGCCACCGTACGGCGCGCCTCATCCTCCTCGGCGGCCGCCTCCCCAACCGCAGAGCGCACCGCGCGCCGCATAGCCGCATCGCCCACCTATAAGCAGCTTGTTCTGATACGTAAGACCGCACGGCGCTTCCTCCCGCCGCCGCCTGCTTGGGGGCTCCAGCTGTTCGCAGATGCGTGTTCGAATGTGTGTTCGGTAATGTGAGGGGTGGAGGTGCCCCCGATGCCCGGACAGCACGATGCGAGGTTGCCCGACAGTGCGCTGCGGATTCTGCACGTGCGCTGCCCGGCCGATGTCGACCCGCAGGTGTACCGCCTCCTGCTGGGCCTGGTCGCCGAGGTCACCCCCGTGGTGCAGGCGCTCCCTCCGTCGGCCTTGGTCGCGGACGTGTCGGGCAGCCTGCGGTACTTCGGCCGGGACCCTTCCGGCCTGGCCCGGATGATCCGCACCCGGGCGCTCGCCCGCTACGGCCTGGACGTGAAGATCGGCGTCGCTTCGACCTGGGCGCTCGCCGCGATGGCATCGAACGAGACCGGCCCCGGCGGCATCCGCACCGTCGGCGCCGCCCGCGCGGAGACGGAAGCGTTCCTGTATCCGCGGTCGGTGGCAGAGCTGTACGGCATCGGCCCCGCCCAGGCCCGCACCCTGACCACGTTCGGCGTCCACTCCGTCGGCATCCTCGCCGCGCTCCCGGAGTCGACCGTGCAGCGCATCCTCGGCGGCCGGACCGGACGACTGAACCACGAACGAGCCCGGGGCATCGACCGGCGGGCCGTCGTCCCCACCGACCTCCCCTACAGCGCGAGCGCCCAGCGCCGCTTCCCCATCGACACCCTCGACCCCACCACCGTCCGCGCCGCCCTGCTCTCCCTCGCCGTCGAGCTCGGCGACCGGCTCCGCAACCGCCACCAGACCGCCCGGACCGTCACCCTCACCGTGACCCTGGCCGGCCGGGGCCAGGTCATCCGCTCCCGCCGCCTGGACGGCGGGCCCTCCGCACACACCGACGACCTCCGCCAGGTCCTCTACGACCTCTACGCCGACTGCGGCTTCCAGCGCGCCCGGATCCGCGCCGTCACCGCCCGCTGCGAACAACTCCAGGACGCCGCCCGCACACCCGAACAGCTCTCCCTCGACCCCCAGCGCGACGACCAGCTCCGCGCCGAGAGCGCGATCGACGCACTTAACCGCCGCTTCGGCGCCGGGACCGTCGGCCCCGCCGCCGCGTACGGACGAGCGGTCTGACGGTCGATCGCCACGACCGCGGTCGCCTGAGCGAGACCGGAGTCTCTGTGACCGAACGGTGGCGCGGTCTCTCGGCGACCGACGGCCGCTCTAGCCCGTCTAGCGTGGATCATCTCGCCCGAGATCGCCCATGCCGACGCGGGCGTCGGCTCCTTCTCCGTCTACCCGAGTTCACCGCGACGGAGGGCGTCCCTTATCTCGCTGAGCTTCGCGGTCGTTGCCGGGGTCCGCTCCTGTGCTTGTTCAGCGAGTCGAAGGGCATCGTCGATCTCGCTGAGCTTCCTGGAGGACAGGACGGCCGCCCGCTCCATCAGGTCGCCCCGGGACACGGTGGTCAGCCACGTGCACGGGGTGAAGCCTGGACGCGGGAACGCGAGCCGCAGCACGCCTTTGAGCGGCAGCCCTTCACCGGCGCCGACCGTCACTTCGATGCCCAGACCGCCGATGTCGAGGCCCGCCGGAGCGACGACCTGCATCACCTGGAACCCGGACGCGTCGTCTCCTGACAGCAGTACGACCAACCTCTGCTCGTCGAACTGGACCCACCAGACTTCGCCACGCTGCACAAGCCCTCCGATACACAGGACGGCAGGCAGACGCTGCGCGACCTGACGCGGTGTGGAGACGGCCCCGGGCAGTGCGCGGTGAGCACCGGGCCTGCCGCCGGGGCTTGCGGGCATGAGGGGTGCCGGCCGCAGGGCCGGATCCAGCCCAGGGCATCGCCCGGGACAGTACGAGTCGCTCTCGACAGCCGGTTCAGAGGGACGGGCGCTACCCGATACGGGTGCGGCTCCAGGCACCGGTCAAGGGCCACGGCACGGCCCACGCCCGTCCCTCAGCGTTCCGTTCACGTCGCAACACGCGCGCGATCAACCAGCTCCGTGATCACGCCTGCGTGCAGGTTCTAGCGGACCTTGAGGGAGAAGACGCTGCGGTCGCCGTCGGGGCCGTAGAGGCTCTCGTTGAGGCCCCACAACCGCCCTGAGTTCGGTGCGTACGAGAGGTTCTGGGTGAGCCTTGGCGATTTGCTGAGAGCGACCGGCGCTTCTCCCGCCTTGGCCCTGTGGATACAGCTGTAAGCCTCAGTGGACCCGGGGTTGGGATGTTCTGACCAACTGGGCGGACAGGCACCGCTCATGTAGAAGTAGGTACCGTCGGTAGCGGCCCCCTGCATGGCCCACACGGGTGAGGTGTATGCCGCGGTCGCAGTGACGTTTCCGATGCCGGTTCCGTCATCGGCCTTGGGCAGGGCCACATCGGCGTTGAGCGGCCAGCGCACCACGCGTCCTCGGTTTCCCCTCTGGGGCGGGTCGCCCTTGGAGGGCGCAGATGCCCCGTAGCTGACGTGCTCGGCGGAGATGAGGGAGTCCGGGTAGGTGCTGCGGTCCAGACTCAGCGTGCTGAGGCAGAGCCGTCCCGTACCGGGTGCGCAGTCACGGGCGGCTCCCGCACCGGGGATGCGATAGCTGCCGATCATGGGCATGGCCCACTGGTGCCAGCGGGCCGACGACGTCTTGCCGTCGGTGACACCGATCTTCGCGGCGATGGTGGTCATGCGCCAGAGGTGACGCATGTCGTAGACCTGAAGTTCGCCGCCGTTGGCGATGAAAAGACGGTTCCCGTACCAGACCATGCCGTCGGCGTGAGTGTTGTCGACAGCCGAGAAGTTCGTGGTGGGGCTCGGGTCGGGCCTGACGAGCAGCACATGACCGTAGGTCGTGCTGGTACTGCCCGCGTTCTTCACGATGGAGATGCGGGCCAGGCTCTCGGTCTCCCTTCCCGCTTTGTCGTTGCCCTGCGCGTCCTTGCCGTGGTCACAGGTGCCGGGACTGTCCTGCTGTTTGCACCTGGCGAAGTACCACGAGGCCAGGTACAGGTGGCTGCCGCCGACCGTGCCCGTAGGGGTCGAGTCATGACTGGCGCTCATGCCCTGCGGTGTCCAGCCGCCGCCCGCCGACCAGGAGTTGGTGTTGTCATCCACCTGGTCCCAGCAGAATCCGTCAGGAACCAGCCTGGTCTCCAGCGGAGCGACACCATGACAGAGGCCGGGCCGGCCCTTGTGCTGGCCGGAGGTGGCCACGTTCAGAGGCGTCGCCGCAGATACGGCGCCGGACCGTTCGACGGCCGCGATGCCCTGCTGGTACTGCGTCCACTGGTTCTCGTCCGTGGCCAGGCGGAAGGCTCCGGCACTGATCGGCGCGAGCTTCTCGGGCTCGGCTGCGCCCACCGGCGCCGCCACCATGCCACTGGCCACGGCAGAGAGCGCCAGGGACAGCGTCACCAGCACGCGTCGGCCGGTGAACTTTCTGGATATGGGGTGCTGTTGATGATGCATCGCTGAACCTTAGTTGCGATATATGTCTATGGCAATCAATCGACTGAGTAGGCCGACGCGATACCTGCCCGTACGGCTTCCAGCAGGGTTTCCAGCCCTTGCGCCCGCTGCCATTCCTCGGCCGAGTGGTGCCATGTGTGCTTCGGCGCCGGGGCATCGGGCGGACCGGCGATGATCTCGACGGTCCGCCTCCCTTTCCGGTCGGGGCCCGTGACCCGCAGGTCCATGTTCCGGATGTGGAACCGCTGCGGATGGCTGCCGAAAATCTCCAGGATCCGGCCGTCGAACGTGTAGAACTCTCTACCTGCCCTGGCCGTGATCTCCTCGGTCATGCGGCGACGCTACAGGCGGGCCCCGCGGTTGTCAGGCCCCGTCCGCCAGCGGGACCATGACCGCTCGCATGGCCGGGACCGGCCCCGGCGCCAGACGGCCGCCGCGTCGTGAGCACTGCCCGACGTGGTGAAATCCCCTGTATGACAGGGGGTTGGTCGACCGCCAGGCGCGCCTGCTCGCACAGCCCGGTCTCCGGCGCTGCGGGGCGAAGTTCACCGACGACCGGTGGAGAGTAGTCGGGTACACCCACCGCCCCGAGTTGCACAAGCACCTGTGCGAGGACTGCCAGAGCCGGGCCGTCGCAGCGGAGCAGCAGGCAAAGGCCGACGAACGTGAGCGCCAGGAGCAGGAGCAGCTTCGCCAGCAGACGGAGGAAGAGGTCCCGGGACGCAGAAGGCCGACCGCTGGCGGCCCCGCTTCCGCAACTGCCCCGTCACCCCGCTGCAACCAGGGGGCCTGAACAGGAGCGCGCTGTCGGTGCTGGCTGGTCGGATGAACGCCGATGACGACATTGTTAACCAACCCAGGTTGGATTACCGGGTGGAATTACCACTTCGCCAATGTTGCGACCGGCCCACATGGGTGACGACATTGCTGCCCGACCCCGTGATTGGCGTCGCAGGTGAAGTCAGCTCCGCCCGGTGCGTGCGGGGGCGGGCCGGTCGGACAGGACGAGGTCGATGAGCTGTTCAGTGACGGGTTCGAGGGAGATGTCGTACGTGCGGGCGACCTGGTGGAGGCGGGCGATGGCCTTGCGGACTCCGGCGGTGTTCCCGGCGCCCCATTCGATGTTCATCCAGTCCCGGTAGAGGACCTCGGAAGTCTCGTCGATCTCCAGTCCGCGTAGCGCTGCGCGGCGGGCGGCGTCCAGGTCGGGGTGGTCGCCTTCGGTGTGCCGGACGGCGAGGGTGTGGGCGGTGTCGACGATGCGGGAGATCATCTCCTGCTGCACGGCGTCGGCCCAGGCGAAGTCGCGGCCCTCGAACGGCTTGCCCCGCAGGAGATACAGGGCGTTCTCCAGGTCGGCTGTTCCGGCGTCCGGGTCGGCGAGGCCGCGGGTGGCGAGGTGCTGGAACCGCTGCCAGTCGGAGGTGACGTCGGGGTGGAAGCGGTAGCCGTGGGTGGGGCGCGGCAGGTAGGGGCTGCCGTCGGGTGCGGCGCCCAGGCGTGAGCGGATCTCGGAGAGCCTGCTCTGCAGGGTGCGGGTCGACCACGGGTTGACCGGGTCCATCGCGGTGCAGAGGAACTCGGCGCTGCGGCCGGGGCGCAGGTGGATGAGCGCGGCCAGCGCGGCGACCTTCGGGCCGTGTCCCGACGTGGTGACGCCGCTGACGGCCAGCGGCCCCAGTACCGCGATCTCCGGCGCCTGCCACACCTCGTTGTTGTCCTCGGCGTCCGGCTTGTCCTGGCCTGCTCCGCTGCCGGCGGCGGACAGCCTGGCTCCGGGATCGACCGCCTTGCCTGCCTCCGGCCCTGCGTCGCCCGCTTCGGCTTTGGCTGATGTCTCGGCCGCTGGGGTGTTCTGCGCGGCCGGGGGGACTGCGGTGGCGCTGACGGAGGCGAGGAGCGCGGGGTAGGGGCTGCCGGGGTCGCTGTCGGCTTCGGTGCCGGAAGTGTGGACCCGGAGCAGCGGGTGGGGCTGGGGGCGGGGTGCGGCGGCGGTCTGGTCGTGGGGTTCGGCGAGCTGCCAGGTGCCGGTGGCCGGCTCGGCGGGCTTTTCGGCGACTTGGAGGGCGTGGACGTACTGGTGGTACTGCTCGTCGGTGAGCCGCTGCAACTGCACGGCATCGTCGCTGAGCTGGGGGAGTGTCACCGGTGTGCCGGGCGCGGCCGCGATCGGCTCGGCCGTGGGGAACGCGTTGCGAGTGGCGTCGTTGGCGGGCAGCACGATCGCGATGGGCAGGTTACGGGCGGCGGAGACGGCGTCGGCGAGCTGCCAGGCCTGCTCGGTATCCACATCACCCGCGCAGATCAAAATCCACGGCAACGGCTCCGGCGTACCGGCGTCGTCGGCCTGCTGGTGGACTTCGAGGAGGAGCGCGCCGAGGTCGGCGACGACGGCGGACACGTGGGGCATCGGCCGGACCCGGCCACGGGGAAGCAGGGTCGCCAGACGGGTGCCGAGGCCGACCGTCATGATCTTGGTGTGGTCGGTCCACCCGCACGTCCCGGCCTCCAGGGCCATCGCCCGGCCGACGGCGAGAACATCGTCGGCGGTGCCTTCGAGGAGCAGCGTCCCGGTGTGCAGGAGGTCGGCGAGGAGCAGGTCACCGTTCTCCGTCGCCCCCAGAGTCACCAGACCCGGGTAAGGGGCGTCCGGAACGTCGGGGGCGGTCTCGGTGTCCAGGAGCTTCGCCTTGGAGTCCAGCACCCACCGCCCGGGACCGGCACCTGCGGCGAACGGGGCGAGAGGCTCGGCGGGCTCGTCCAGGACGAGTTCGACGGTGCGGTCGGAGACCCGCGCCCCCCGGAGCACGGGCAGCTCCCGCTCCTCCGCCTGGGCGGTAAAGGCGAGGGTGCGCAGCGCGGTGTCCAGCAGCGCGACGCCGGACGGTCCGCTCTGGGTGTTGAGGACCTGCTCCAGCGGCGTTGGGTCGGCATCGATCGCGATCGTCTCGCCCGCGCGGCGCCGCCGCTGCTGAAGGATCCGCTTCAGCGCGAGCGTCCCGGCCAGCGACGCCGCCAGGAGCGCGCCGATCCCGGCGGCAAGCGCGACCTGCTGTACCCCGCTCGACGTGGACGTGGTGGGCGCGGCCGTTCCAGCCGACGTGGTAGGAGCCGGTGTCGGGTGGGTGGTTACTGGGGTGGTGGGTGTGGCCGGAGTGGACTGGGCGGGAACGGACGGCTCCGCTGTCGGGGAGCCGGACCGGTCCGGGACCGGCTTCGTGGAAGGGGCGGTCTCCCGGTCCGGAACGACAGGGGCGGCACCATCCGGTTCCGCTGTGGTGTCCGGTGCCGCTGAAGGCGTCCCCGACGCCGACGTTTCCGGGGCCGGGGCCGTGGGTGCGGGCGGCGGTACGGCCTCGCCCTCTCCGGCTGCTCCTTGTCCGGGGCTCCGGCCCCGGCGGCCCGCCCGGCCCCGTCGTTGGGTGCTTCGGCCTGGGCGGGGAGGTCGAGCTGCTGTCCGGGGTAGAGGAGGTCGGGGTCGGTGAACTTGCCGCCTCCGGGCTGGGCTTCGCCCTTGTTCAGCTCGAAAATGGTCGGGTAGGCGTCGGCGTCACCGAGTTCGTCATGCGCGATCTGGGACAGGCTGTCGCCCGCCGCCACGGTGTAGACCGACCCCTTGTCCGCGGTCGTTGCCGCCCGGTTCCCCTGAGCGCTCAGTCCGCCCTTGTCGTCGGCTGCTTCGGCCGCTGCTGCCGGCGGTGCGGGGGTGGTGGCCGTCGGGTTGGCGTCGGCGGGCAGGTGCAGGGTCCACCCGGGCTGGATGGGTCCGTCGGCACGGAACGTGGTGCCGTCGGCCATGGTGTTCCCGGCGTTGAGGTCGGCGATCTCCGCCCACCGGTTCCCGTCCCCGAGCCGCGTCTCGGCGATCGACCACAGGCTCTCGGCCGGGCGGGTGTCCGCCACGATGTGGGTGACGGACCGCTCCGCGCGCGGGGCTGAGGCGTCGGCCGCTGCGGTGTCCGGCGTCTGGCTGCCGGACAGGACGGAGGCGGTCGCGACGATGGGGGAGGCCTGCGCCGGGGTCGCGGACGCGGCCAGGGCGGTGCCGGTGGGCAGGGCGAGCAGGACCGCACCGACCAGCGCGGCCGCCGTGCGTTGCCCGACCAGGATCCGGACCTGGGGGGCGGTGCGGCCGCGGAGCTGGGCGGGAATCTCCAGCAGCACCGACAGGGCGAACAGGGCCCAGCCGACCCATCCGGCCATGGCCAGCGCGAGGAGGAACACCTGCCCGGAGTCCTGCGTCGACAGCAGGTTCCCCAGCGCCCGCACCCCGTCCGGCCCGACGGCCGTGGTGCCCCACCACAGCAGCAGCGGCAGTCCGCCCAGCAGCGCTACCAGCACCGTCAGACTGCCCAGGGCCCGCAGCAAAGTCAGGGCCGTGGCCGCCGACCGGCGCGCAGGGCCGCCCGGCCGGGTACGGGAGCGGCCGGGGCGTTGGGAGGGGGAGGGAGACATCGTGTCGTGGCCCTTCGGGTGCGGGGTGGGGCTGGGCTATTGGGGCTGGGTCACGCCGTGCAGGAGCGTCGCGGTGCCATGGCCCTGCACGCTCATGGATCCGATCCCGACCACGGGCAGGATCTTGGTGATGTAGGTGTCGTTGACGGTGACGGTCAGCTTCCGGCCGTCCGGTGAGGCGCTGACCTTGCCGCTGACTCCGGCGGAGGAGAGGTAGGCGTACGCGGCGGCGGTCGCGGCCGCCGGGTCGGCCTTGACTCCGGCACCGGTGACCGCGCTTGCGGGGTCGATGGCCTGCCCGCCGGCCCGGGCGGCTTCCATCGCCACCGCGTCGGCCCGCTCGGTGGCCCGCATCTTCCCGCCGCCCTCCAGGATCAGCCCGATCAGGCCGAGTAGAGCCACGGTGCAGATCGCGACGAACACGACCACCCCGCCGTCATCCCGGCCCAGCCCGCGCCGCCGGTTCGCGTGGAGCATCAGCCCTCCCGGGAGCGGTAGGCGTCGACGACCGACCGGAACTGGCTCGTCATCGTCTTGGACCCCGGTGTGCCGGGGAGGAGCAGGTCACCGAAGGGAACGGTGCACCGCACGGTGACGGTGACGTAGCCGACCTGCCCGACCGGCACGTTCAGTCCGCCCGCGTCCACAGAGACACTCCTGGAGGAGCACACCACTCCGGCGTCGCCGAGGGACCGGGCGGCGGCCTGCGAGGCCGCCGAGGTTGCCGCGCCGTGGGTCCGCTCGATGGAAGCGGCCCGGGCGGCGTCCTCCGCCGCCGCGTCGATCTTTCCTCCGGCCATGACGATCCGCCCGGCGGCGACGGCCAGGCACAGGAACGTGATCAGGATCGGCGTCACGATCGCCGCCTGGATCGCTTCGCTGCCCCGGTCCTGCCGCAGCCTGCGGCCGAGCCGGCGGGCGCCCGGCCCGAGGGTGCGGGTCATGGGGCCACCCACCGCTCGCGCGGCCCGGTCGCGGTCTGCGATACCCGCAGGCTCACCCCGGGCAGCAGGGACAGCGCCGTCCCGGACACCGTGACCCGCATCGTCTCCGCCGTGCTCCCGGCCGAACTGGCCGAGGGGCCGCGCAGGGTGCTGCCCCCGATCCGGGACGCTGTCTCCTGCGCGCGGGCGGCGCCCGTTCCGGGGGAGGACTGGTAGGAGCGGCCCGCGTTGACGCCCTCCCGGGCAGCGGTCAGGGCTGCCGACCGGGCATGCGCGAACACGAAATACTGCACGGTGGCGATCGTGAACAGGATGACGAAGGGGAACACGATCGCCATCTGGATGCTGGTCTCCCCCCGGTCACCCAGCAGCAGCCGGCCACGCCGGTCACCGAACGGCCCCTGGGCGCCGGTCAGTCTCCGGCTGCCCGGGCCGGGGCACCGGTGGGTCATCGGTGTGCGGTTCACCTCACAGGCCGGTGATCAGGCCGTTGTACTTGGTGAGCACGGCGGCCAGGGTTCCCGCGATGGCCAGGGCCCCGGCGACGGCCGCCACCCAGATGATCACGGTGGTGATGGAGATGTCGCCCCGGTCGTCCCCGTGGGCGCGGCCCTGGGCGATCCGGGTACGCAGCCAGCGGGACGGAGCCGACAGGCGGGTGAGCGTCGTACGCATGATGGGTGCTCCCTCTTCTCTTCTTGCAACTGGTGGGTGTCAGGCCGTCAGGATGCTGATGACGGCGGGGAAAGCGATGAGGACCATGACCAGCACGGCGAGGAGAGCGCCGGGGGCGGTCATCTTCTCGCTGTCGGCGTTGGCTTCGGTGGCCTGGTCGGACAGCAGCTGGGAGCGCAGGTTCTTCGACCGGGAGCGCAGCGTGGCGTACACGGAGGCCCCGTCGTCGCTGGACTGCCGCATGATCGCGGCGAGGTCGTCCAGGACCGGAAGGTCGAGCTCGCGGGTGAGGCGCTCCAGGGATTCCCAGTGGGCGACCTTGTCGACGCGGGAGCGGGCCAGGGCGTCCTGGATACGGCGGAACGCCCACCCTTCGCCGACCTGGGCGGCCTGCTCCATGGCCTGCTCGGCGCTGGTGTTCCCGGCCCGCCGCAGTGCGACGAGCTCCAGGTAGGCGGCCATGGCGTGCGCGAACTCCTCCCGTGCCCGTTTGGCCTGGTCGCGCAGCGCGAGGTCCGGGGTGAACCACAGCACGGCGCCGAACAACAGGCCCACTGCGGCGGGGAGGTAGATGGGCATGCCGAGGAACAGCAGGAAGGGCAGGGTGCCCAGCGGCGGGATCAGCAGCCCGCCCCCGGCCAGCGCTACCTTCGTCAGCAGGAACCGGCCCGGCGACTGCCCCACCAGGGCCAGATTCCGGTACGGGATCCGCACCCCCGGCACGGCCTGGAGGTGCTCGACCAGCCAGGCCCCCCACCGTTCGTCGCGGTCGCCGCTCAACGTCTCCGGGGCCGGCAGCGTGGGCTGGTTCAGCCGCTGCAGCGCCGGACCCAGGGCGGGGACGGGGCGGGCGAGTTCCCTCACGAGGAGGGCGACTCCGGCTCCGGCTGTGCATCCGGCGATGACCGCACCGACGGAAATCATGCTGTCTCCTCAACGCGGGGCGCCTCGACCGGGGCCGCCGCGGGCAGGGTGACCCTGGAGCGGGGGTCCGGGACGAGGAAGCGGGGGACCGGCCGGTGCTCGGCGAGCTGCCGCATCCACACCAGCACCCCGACGAACCCGGCCGTCAGCAGGGCCAGCATCAGCTGACCCAGCAGCGTCCCGTACGGGGCGGTGTAGCTCGGGACGAGGAGCCCGGCGCCGATCACACCGAGGGTGATGAACGTCATCCACCGCACGGTGGTACGGGACTTGGACCGGTCCGCCTCGATCGCCCGCCGTTTGGCGACCTCCTCATGGACCGCTTCCGCGAGGTCCTCCAGCGCCTGGGCGAGGCCGGGGCCCCGGTCGGACGCGGACAGGATCAGCGCGGCGACGACCTTGTCCGCCGTCACGTCATCCAGCGTGTCCCCGAACGCGCGCAGCGCATCGGCGGGGCGCCATCCCACCTGGAGCCGGTCGACCAGGTCACCGACCTCCTGCGCGATCGGCTCCGGTGCCCCCTTGCGGGACACCTTCAACGCCTCGTCCAGGCCGCGGCCCAGCCGCAGTACGTTCGCCAGGCGCTGCGTCCAGTCACCCAACGCCTCCAGGCGCCCGATGCGGACGGTGGCGCCCTTGGTCGGGGCCAGCAGCCACGGCACTCCCACGGCGGCCAGGACCACCAGCACCCCGAGGATGAACGCCCCGGTCACCAGCCACAGCAGCGCGCCGAGAACGCCTCCGGCGGCCAGAAGGTTACGGCGCCTGGTCCGGGCGTCCCGGTCGGCCTTCCCCGTCCTCGCCCGCAACCGGGCCGCCAGCGACGGCCCGGCAGGACCCGACGTCCCGACGACGCCGACGGCAAGCCCCACGATCCCGCCGGCCACAGCGAGACCGCACACCACCCACAGCAGCAGAGCGCTCACGCCGCACCCCGCACCATCAGCGGCAGTTCCCCGGACCACGTTCCGCGAGGGGCGTTCAGCAGGTCCGAATCGAACCCCACCCGACGCAGATCGTGGGTACATCAGCGGCACCGCACGCGGCTCGTCCCACTCCGGGCGCGGCCCGAAAATGGTGTTGGTGTCCGGGCGGCCGCCCTCACCGATCCCCGTCACCTCCAGCACGTGGGACAGGAACCGGTGCCGGTGCCCGCCGATCTTCGTCTCGTCGACCGAGCTCACGAACACGATGAAGTGCAGCCCGTTCGCCGCCTGCCGGTACGCGAGCTGCTCCGACATGTTGGCCTGCGCCAGCAGATACAGCTCCGCGATCCGGTCGAACACCACCTGCGGCCCGATCGCGTGCAGGGTGCACAGGTTGCCGCCCTGACCGTCGAAGCAGGCGCTCAAGGCCGGCGGTCTGGGGCGCCGGGTGAAGGCCACCGGTTTCGATCTCGTGTACCGGCCGCAGCCGACGATCTACCTGCTGTGCGCGCTGGGGGATGAGGAGACCCGGCGGGTGAACGAGGCCGCGCACGAGCGGGCGATCGTACGGGTGCTGGAGTGGATCGAGGACGAAGTGCCGGTGATCCGGTACGGCAAGGACGGCATCTACAAGGTCCGGCCGCCCGGCGGTCGGGTCGCCGCCCGCTTCCGCCACTACGAGGCACCCTTCGGGATGCCGCTCCTGCATGACCATGCTGCTGTCGGTGAAGGGGCAACGTCTGGACGGGAAGTGGGGATCGATCCACTCGGAGGTCGTGTTGGAGAACACGGTCGCGAAGTTGTCACTGAAAGCTCCGCACTCACTGCCCTGCGGCAGTCCCGGAGTCCGCTGCAGATCGCCGGTTGCGTGGCTCGCCGCGCCCGTTCGTTACCTCCGGGCGCCGACCGCGAGAACCGCAGCCGATCCGGGCCGGCCTCCGTCAACGCAATGCGAGAAGGTACCCGTTGGTGACTTCGCCGACCGGGCGCCCGTATGTCTTGCTGGAATCGACCGACAACCGGCTGTAGTGAGCGGTCGGTGAACGGTGAAGGGATGACGATGAGCACTGCTCAGACGGAAGCCGGTGACGATAGCTTCGTCCCCGAGATCAGCACGGTCGCGGGGATCGGAGTTGCGGGGTTCAAGGGAGACAACGAGCTGGCCGTCACGGCTCAGCTGAATCGTCCGTACGGCATCGCGCTGGACAGTACCGGCAGCCTCTACTTCTCCGACTACAACAACCACCGGGTCCGAAAGATCAGCACCGACGGGAAGATCAGCACGGTCGTCGGCGCCGGCGCTGGCTACCGGGGCGACAGGGGTCCTGCTGTATCGGCCCAGCTGAACTGTCCGCGCGAGGTAGCGGTAGACGCTGCGGGCAGCGTCTACATCACCGATGCCGCCAATCACCGGGTCCGGGTGATCACCACTGATGGGAAGATCGACACAGTCGCCGGAACGGGCACCGCGGGATACAGCGGTGACGGCGGCCCCGCCGCCGGCGCCCAGTTGAACTACCCGTTGGGGGTGGCGGTGGACAGCACCGGCATCCTCTACATCTCCGACCACGGCAACCACCGGGTCCGGAAGATCAGCACTGACGGGAAGATCAGCACGGTCGCGGGGACCGGCGTAGGGGGATTCAAGGGAGACGATGGTCCAGCGGTTTCCGCTCAGCTGAATGGCCCGTATGCATTGGCCGTGGATGACGCGGACATCCTCTACATCACCGATGGCAACAACCACCGCGTCCGCAAGGTCGCGGCCGACGGGGCCATCAGCACGGTCGCGGGCAAGGGCACCGCGGGATTCAGCGGTGACGGCGGCCCGGCGATGTCTGCACAGCTGAACCTGCCCTTGGGGGTGGTGGTGGACAGCGCCGGTGCCCTCTACATCTCCGACTACAACAACCATCGCGTTCGGAAGGTCTCGCCGGACGGGAAGATCACTACGTTCGCCGGCAAGGGCACCGCGGGTTTCGGCGGCGACGGTGGCCCGGCCGCAGCAGCTCAGCTGAATAACCCGTTCGGGCTCGCTGTGGACTGCGTCGACACCCTCTACATCGCCGACCACCTCAACAACCGGGTCCGGAAGGTCTCCTCGGAGAAGACGGCTGGGCTGCCCGAGTCAGGCACAGTGGTCTCCTGGGCCAACGTGCGCAGCAGGCTGCGGATGGGGGTTGTGCGTGAGTCCACCAAGGACGGGGCCGAGATCCACCAGTCCCTCTCCTCCCCCCGGGCGCACCAGCGGTGGCGGCTGATCGCGTCGGGCCAGGACGATGGTGAGGTCTTGTACCGGATCGAGAACCTGCGCAGCGGCAAGGTCCTGGAGGTCGTCGGTGGAGGGACGGTAGAGGGGGCGGTGGTCGCGCAGAGCGCCTACGAAGGCAGTGATGCCGAGCACCAGCAGTGGAGGCTGATCCCGGTGGGATCGGTGACCGACACCCCGCGGGTCTATGAGATCGCGAACCGCAACAGCGGCCTCCTCCTGCGCGTCGACACCAACGCCCCCACGGTGGTCAAGCAGTACGGGGCGCAGGGCGACCACCGCGACCGCCAGTGGCAGCTGCTCCCCGTGTGAACGCACGAGTGGTCAGGGGCGGTGACGCCCCTGACCACTCGGACTCGGCAACCTACTTGGAGTCGGACGGCTTCTCGGCGCTGGCCTTGGGTGCCTTGGGGGGCTGTTCGGCCTTGGGCGACGCCGGGGCGTCGGGAGCCTTGAAGTCGTCCCTCTTCGGTGCCTGCAGGCTCTCGTCCTTCTGCAGGTCGTCGTACTGCTTCACTGTCTCGCTGGACTTGTCCATGCCGGCGGCCGCTGCCGTTGACACCGATCCGGGGTCCTGGGCGTAGGCGGCCTGGGTGCCGGCGGATGCCTGGGTGGTCTGGATGAAGGAGGCGAGGAAGCCCAGGATGGCCCGTGCTTCGGGCGCCTGTTCCTGCACGGTCTTCGCCCGGTGCGAGGCACCGTGGATCCCGCTGGTGAACAGGCTCGTGGTCGTGTCGTCGTAGGTGTCGTCGTCGGCGTCCTCGAAGTCGACGCCGACTCCCGGTTGCGGCTTGTCGCGGTCGGTGGTCACCGAGAAGAGCCCCGCGCCCGTTCCGGCGGAGTCGAAGACGTTTTTGAACACCATGGTCGTCACCTCTGGTCGTTGTGGCGGTGCCGCCCGCCGGTCACGGCTTCTTGTACAGGTCTCGGTCGCTGTCGGTCAGGCTCTCGTCGTCGAACATCGTGTGGTGGACCTCCAGGGCGGAGACGACCTCGGCCAGACCCTTCATGCGGAAGCCGCCGCCGGCCAGGTCGAGGTCGGCGATGTCGCGGGCGACCAACTCGTCGAGACCGGGGTAATCGTCCGGCTGCGGGGGAGCCAGGACGGCCACCGGCACGGCGTACTTGACCGCGAGCAGCCCGGAGAAGGTCACCGGGATCTCGTAGGTGTACTGCTTGAGGGCGCGGCGCTGGGTGACGATGGTTTCCACGCGGGAGCCCGGCGGGACTATGCCGGAGATCTGCGATTTCGAGGCCCAGCCGGTGGACAGGGATCCGCCGACGGAGGCTGCGATGCCTTGGGCCAGCGCGGCGTTGAGGCCCGCGGTGCCGGAGGCGCTTCCTGTGGTGGTGAAGTCCACGGAGCCGGTCATCGTGGCCGATGCGGTGTTCGTCATCCCGTTGGTCACTGCCGTGTCGACGGTGTTGGCGTTGTCCACGCCGACACTGTCCTTGCTGTTCTTGTTGGTCACCGTGTTGGCGTTCTTGTTCGCCATCTCGTTCTTGAGCTGGGTCCCCAGCTGGCCCTGGAGGTTCAGGCCGAGCTTGTTCTGGAGCTGGAGCTGGAGCTGGGCGCTGACGTTGCCGCCGAAGGTGAGTTTGGTGTCTCCCGAAAGGGACCAGGTGGCTCCGTTCGACACGGTGAAGTCGACGGAGTCGGTGAAGTTCATCGGGGACTTGCTGCGGTTGACGTAGGTGCGTGAGGAGAACGTGTCGGGCGGGGGCTGGGTGATGTTGCGCCGCTCCTCGATCAGCGGCTCCCCGAGGTTCATGTAGGCGAGCCAGCCCAGCCCGTACGCCGTACCGGGGAAGGAGCCGAAGCTTGACTTGTTCACGGAGAAACCGACGGGCTTGTGCCGCACCCCGTAGCCGTCGACGTAGACCAGGTTCGGGTGCTCCAGGATGGACTGCCAGGTCTGCTCGATGTTGAGTTCCCGCAGGTTCTTCTTCGTCAGCGGCTGGCGCTTGGCCCGTTCCAGGTTGTACGCATTGGAAGGCAATTTCTGTCCTCGACTGATCTGGCCGAAACCGCACTGGTGAAATGGCAAAAAGAGAATCTGCACACGCTCCGACAAGCGAAGCTAGCAGGAATTTCATCACCCAGGAAGGCGGCATTGGGTATCGTACTCAAACGGGTGATCAAGAATTCGCGACGGGAGCGATCACCCGATCGATGATCTTCCGCCGCCTCGCCCTAGAGCTCTGACCTCGAAAGTTGCCGCTTTGGGTGTATTTACTTCGATCGTACATTCGCTTATGAAGGCGAATCAATCGCGAGTGATGGGGCGTCCGATAATGGTGCGTGATAAACCACTTCACTGAGCGCCTGAGGCGTTGCTCTCCACATCAAGAACAGGTGAGGTTTCCGCGATGTACACCCAAGAACGCACGGCAATGGCGAATTTGGTGGTCGGCGGCCCGGTAGCGGTGAACAGCTACGACAACGCCATCGTGGCCGCACTCGTCGAAAACCGGCCGGTCATGCTCGTCCACGCCTTCAACGGCGGCTACCTGCGACCTGCGGAACTGGCGGCGAGCAGCCACGACAAGGGCGTCAAGCTGGCCACCGCCCTCGACCCGGCCACCAAGGACGCACAGGGCCACCTCTGGCACATCACCCCCGGCGGCTTCTTCGGCCAGCGCCCCCTGTACTTCATCGAGAGCGCCGCCGGCCAGGTGACGCCCCCGCCCGCCGGCACCGCCGACGCCGATGCCGGTCGCGGCGACGACGGAACCCCCAAGCCCCAGCGCAGGCGCATCACCGCCCACCAGGACGCCCCCCAGAGCACGGCCGACACCCTGCAACTGGGCCTGCCCGCAAAGGTGAGCGACAAATGGCGCGGCAAGAACGGTGCGATGGAGGACACCCAGCTGTGGGTCGTCACGGTGACGCCCTGGGGCGGGATCACCTTCGTGCCGATCACCCACCCCGACGCCATCCTCGGGTTCAAGGACCACACCGTGGCGAAGGACAGCGAAGCGCGGCTCACCTACAACTGGGGCGGGGACTTCACCGGGACGGTCATCAACACGTTCTATTCCGCGGCTGCCCAACGAGTGGGACGTCCCCTACCACCACGTCTTCACGTGATCCGCAGCCTCCATCGCGCCACCCCCGTCCCGAGCCATCGCACCAACCGCCTGGAAGAGGCACCACGATGCCCATCCCCACGCAAGAACTGAAGCTGGAGATCGTCAACGCCGCCACCGGGCAGCCCCTCGGCGCCAGGGCCGCACCGGGCACGGACGGAGCGCTCGTCGTCCGCGACTATCCCAAAGGCGGCCCGAGCCCGGAGCAGTGGCAGTTCACCCCCGTGCCAGGCACGCAGGGCGAGCCAGTGTATGTCATCCGCAACGCGGTCAGCGGCAAGGTGCTCGACAACCCCGCCACCGCGGACCGCGGCGTCCGCCAGTGGGACGCCGCCGCCAACAAGAAGACCCAGCAGTGGCACCTCGTCCCCGTCCACGGCGAAGCGGACCTCTACATCATCGAAGCCGCGGCCGACGGCGCCGTGCTCGCCCTCGCCGACCCCGGGAAGGACGACACCCGGATCGTCCTCGGCGAGCACGACGACAGCGCCGAGAGTCAGCGCTGGCGCCTCGTCCCGGGCGAGCCGGAGCGCACCAGTGACCTCGTCCTGGACTGGGCGACGCTGAGCCACTGGAACAGCCGCCAGTCCTGGCGACTGACCCACGACAAGAGCGCTCTGCGGCCGACAGCCGACGCGACGCCCTCCTTCAGCAACGTCCTGCTGGTTCTGGAGAAGTTCGGAAGCGACCAGGACGCCGGCGGGTGGAAGACCGACAGGCCCAACCGCCACCCTGCAGGCCAGGCGGGCTGGTGGTCGGGGCTCGGCAACCGATTCCTCGCCGACACCACCGGAACAGGGCTCGCGGACATCGTCGGGCTCAAACCCGCGAAGGGGGCCATGACCTCCGTCAGCCGAGGGGACGGGACGTTCGACGACGAACGGGTTCTGTACCCGCCCGCGTCCTCCGCGAGCCCCAAGGATCTGTGGACACTCGCGGACCTCACGGGTGAGGAGAGCCGTCCCGGCGTCGTTGTGCTTGCCGCCGAGGGCATCCGGGTGTCCACTCAGGACGAGGGCGGCACGTTCGCCCCGTCGGGCGGCGCACTGGTCCTGAAGGCGTTCGGCCACGGCCCGCAGGCCGGTAGCTGGCTCGCCGACAAGCACCCCAGGTTCCTCGCCGACACCACCGGCGACGGCAGACTCGACATCGTCGGCTGCCACGACGACGGCCTCTGGGTATCCCTCCAGGACGACGAAGAAAAGTTCGCACCGCTCTCCGACGAACCCGCCCTCCGGGCGTTCGGCCACAGCGAGGAGGCCGGCGGCTGGCTTGTCGACAAGCACCCCAGGTTCCTCGCCGACACCACCGGCGACGGCAGGCTCGACATCATCGGCTGCCACGACGACGGCCTCTGGGTATCCCTCCAGGACGAGGAAGGAACATTCGCCGAACCTCTCTACGTCCTCGACGAATTCGGGATCGACCAGGAATGGAGCTCCAACGACGAACACCCCCGGTTCCTGGTCAAAACGACTAGCGACGGGGTAGCGGACATCGTCGGCTTCGGCCCTCAGGGCGTCGTCGTCGCCCGCGGCCGCGGCGACGGCACATTCGAACCCAGCAAGCTCGTCCTGAACGACTACGGGCAAGCCCAGGGGTGGACGGGCGAGAAGCACCTCCGCCTCCTCGCCGACGTCACCGGCGACAAAAACCCCGACATCATCGGCTTCGGCAACGAAGGCGTCTGGGTGTCACACAACAACGGCGACGGAAGCTTCGAGCAGGCCCAGCTGGTATGCCGCGGATTCGGGTACAACGACGACGCAGGCGGCTGGCGGGTCGACCGCCACGCGCGCTTCCTGGCCGACATCACCGGCGATGGACGCGTCGACATCGTCGGCTTCGGCGGCCCGGGCGTCCACGTCGCCCACAATCTCTTCCGCCGCTTCAGAACCCGGTAACCCGAAAGCACCCACAACCCATCACGGCACATAGGCGCGACCGATGAGCGACTGGAGCGCGTGCCCATGCTGGGCCACAAGAAACCGCCCGTTCCTGCAGTACCAGCCCTTCCATGACTGATCTGCTCACCCCAGGGCGAAGTCCACCCGACACCGACGCCACTCCCCAAACGGGGCTGTCACCTGACGGACAGTACGCCTGCCACATACGCATCATGTACCCGACAACCTGAGCGCGCCACCTGGCGAACGGCGCCAACTGGCGAGCTCAGCCACGATAGGCACCCGACCCGAACGGATGCGATACCGCAGGGCGCCTCCCGCCTGTTCGGCTCTACTGCTTGGTGCCGCGCCGCCGGGTGTCGGCATACACCCGGGCCTGGACCCCGGGGGTGCCTGGCGTACGTCGGAGCGTGGTCGTTCCGGAGGTGGCCCACTGCCGCTCCAGACCGGCCATCGCCTGCAGGGCGGTTTCCTCGTCGGCCGCGGTGATGTCGAACACCACCAAGCCCGACTCGATGAGGTGCTGCTCTTCGATTTCCTTCGTGCCTGCTCCTGACACTGCGGCCGCCCGCACGGGTCGGGTGACGATTCCGCCGCGCCCGCACGGTCCGGTGACGAATCTGCCTGCACGGAAGGGGAGAAGCCCGTTTCCACGGGCAAGGTGAGTTACGAGGCCGGCTCGTACTGGACGACGGAGTCGGCGCACGGCTCGGCGAGGTTGAGGAGCGCGGTCTTCTCGGCTTCATCCATGGCCAGGGCCCAGCGGAGTTTGGTGGCGGTCCAGTCGACGAGGTAGGTGCAGGTGGCGGACTCGGCGGGCGGCATCCACTGGGCCGGGTCCCGGTCGGCCTTGGACCGGTTGGTCTTCGCGGTGACCGCGACCAGGCTCCTGTCCGCGCCGAGGTCGTTGGCGTAGGCCTCGCGGCGCTCGGGCGTCCAAGCGTGAGCGCCAGCTGGCGGGGGCCATCGCGCGGCGCCTGCGTACGGCGCTGGACGCCCGCCCCGTCGGCAGGAGCTGACCCGGAGGGCTGGCCCGCGCCGCAGCGTGCGCGGGTCAGCCCTCCGAGGCTCTCGGTCCTCTTGACCGACTCTCCAGCCTGCGGGACGGTCGTGGCGCGCAACTGTGCGCAACCACGTCGCAGGGGAGAGCGCCATGACGTTACGGTTCGTCGGGATCGACCCGAACACCGGAGGCGAGGGATCGCCGACGGTGTGGGTGGAAGAGGAGAGCTCGGATCTGATCTTCCAAGGTGAGGAGGCTGACGCGCTCCTCAAGACCGAGGTCGGTTCCACCCAGTGGGTGCCCGGCCACCGGACCGGGATTCCCCCGCACGAGCGGGTGATCCGGATTCCGGCTCACATGGTGTCGATCGTCAGGGAGGCGTGCGATGCGGCGGAACGAGCTGCTGAACAGCGCGACGTTCGCTGACCTCCTCGCGGCCACCCACCGCAGCGCCGTCCATCTGGAGATGCGCGACGCCTACGCGGTGGGCGACGAAGCCGACGACTTCGAGACCTTCCTGCGCACCGGCACGCCGAACCTCGATCCGGGCCGCTCCTTCTGGCCGCAGTGGATGCCGCTCGTCAAGGATGCGGTAGCCCGTGGCGTGGTGATGCGCCGGGCGCGGATCGTCTCCGAGCCGGTCACCGACTACATCCGCTACGAGCACGCCATTACCCCGCTCAACCTCCAGGCCGGAGAGGACGTGCGCTGGCTGCCCCGCCGCCACGCGAGCGACATCCCGCTGCCGGGCAACGACTTCTGGCTCCTGGACGGCCGGCTCGTGCAGTTTCACCACTTCACCGGCACCGGTGACTGGGCGACGGACGGGAGGGAGCGCACCGACGACCCGGCCGCGGCCGCGCTGTGCGCCACGGCGTTCGAGGCGGTCTGGGAGCGCGGCATCCCGCACGAGAAGTACACCGTCCAGGCTCCCTGAGCAGCCCGTGACCGTCTCTCCCTCCTCCAGCGCGCAGGCCGCCCGTGAAGCGCTCGCCGTGCGGCTCACGCACCTGCGCAAGGACGCCGGCCTCACCGGGCGCGAACTCTCCGCCCGGTGCGGCTGGCATCCGGCGAAGACGACCAGGATCCAAAAGGGCGACGCCCCGCCCTCGGACACCGACATCCGCACCTGGTGTTCGGCGTGCGGCGCCGACGACCAGGCCGACGACCTCATCGCCACCGCCCGCGCGGTCGACTCCATGTACCTGGAGTGGCGCCGCCTGCACCGCACCGGCATGCGCAAGGTCCAACAGGACTGGAACACCTTGCACGAGCGGACCCGCGTCTGCCGGGTCTACGTCTCCAACGTGCCGCCGGGCTTCTTCCAGACCGCCGGCTTCGCCACTGCCCTCATGGAGCAGATCACCCGCTTCCAGGGCACCCCCAACGACGTCGCCGAAGCGGTCGCGGCCCGCATCGCCCGCTCCCGCTTCCTCTACGAGGGCGGACACCGCTATGTCGTCCTCATGGAGGAATCCGTCCTGCGCTACCGCACCGCCGACCCCGATGCCATGCGCGGGCAGCTGCGCCACCTCCTGGCCGTGATGCCGCTCGCCTCGGTCTCGCTCGGCATCATTCCGTTCGCCGCACAGCGCACCGTGTGGCCGCTGGAGGCGTTCTACCTCCACGACAACGTCCAGGCCGTGGTGGAGACCCTGACGGCGGAGATCAAGGTGAAGCAGCCGCGCGAGCTCGCCGACTACGCCAAAGCGTTCGCCGGCCTCGCAGACATGGCCGTGTACGGCGACGCCGCCCGCGACCTCATCACGGCCGCGATCGACGCCCTGGAGTGAACCTCCGCAATTCTCCGCAACTTCGTTGAGGGCACCGTCCCTGGCTGCGTAGCGTCGACGGCACCCACGGACCACCAGCCGGAGAGGCGGGGCCCCATGCGCACACACACCGACTCCACCGCTCCGGCCCCGGAGGGCCGCGGCCTCCAGCCGCCCACCTACGGCGCCCCCTCCCCGGCTCTGCTGGCCCGCGCGGACCGCGGCTTCGCCCGGTTCCTCGGTCAGCACGACGAAGACCAGGACGACGGGGCCGACGGCAGCGAGTACCCCCAGCGGTGACCGCCGGCCACCCGCGCGACGACGCCCCAGCAGCGAGGCCCGCCATGCACACCAGCAGCCACACGGTCCTGTACGACCCCGACGGACTTCTCGGGGCGGAACTCCCGCTCGATCGCGAACCGTACGAGAGCCTCGTCAAGGCCGTCCTCGCGTGGACCGGCCCGGACACGCTCGCGACCCGCGACTACGAGCAGATCGCCCTCCAGCTCACCGGCCACGCACGCGCGGTCGCCGCCGACGTCCGACGCCGCGCCGACCAGCTGCCGAAGAACAGCGGCCCCGGGCGCTCGCCGACGTGGTCCTGCGCGAGGCAGAAGGCCGGCTGTCCGCGACGATCGAGGGCACCGTGCGTTGCGTCCAGAACCGCGCCCGCCTCGTCCGCGCCCTCTACGAACGCCTGGACCGCCTGGAGGCCGCGCCCGTTACCCGGACCGTCTGACCTACCGACGCTGAAGCGAGCTGGATACTGCCCATCAGGGAGCGGAATCCTTGGCTGCCTTGTCCATCGCCGAACGGCACCACTGCAGTCCAGTGCCTGGCTTTGTTCACGAGAACCTACTGCTCGATAAAGCCACCACGTCTTTGGCTGATTCCGGCAGTTCACCCGGTTCTGTCGTGAGAGTAGCGTCAGGGAACGTTACGCGGCACGTCCTGAGAGCACCGACCGACAAGGAGGACCACGATGGCGTGGGTGACCAGCAGCCTTCGGGCGTTCAGCGGTGAGATGCGTGCGCGGTGGCACGGCTACTTCGCCGGCTACGGGCAGCAGGACTGACGCTCGGCAGCCGGACCAGGCGCAACTCCGACCGGATAAGGAGGGCAGCTGGGTGTCATGGTTCATCAGGAGCCTTCGGGCGTTCAGCGGTGAAGCGCGTGCGCGCCGCAATCAGTACGGCGACAGGTACGGGCGCCCCGACTGACGTCCTCTCCGCGAAGGGACGGGACGCGCGGCCGGACCGCCGCGCGCTCCGTCCCTCCGTCAGATGGGTGGACGAACCGTGCTCCTGGACAGGAAGAGTCTGTGGCCGCAACTGCGGCGGTGGGAGAAGCAGGCCGCGGGTCGCGAGGGTCCGTTCAGGCTCCGCTTCGGCACTTTTTTCGTGGCCGATGCCGACGCGGCCCGGGACATCCTGGCCGACTCGGCCGGCGACTATCTGTCCCAGTCCGGGTTCTTCCGCCTGGGGTCCGAATCCCTGTCCCAGGAGGTCCGGAGCGAAGCCTCCCGAGAGCTGCTCAGGGTCCTGGCCCGGCACGACCTCGCCTCGTCGTTCGACCTCGACCGCGCCCTTGGTGAGGTGAGTGACGGCCGCGGCCGCCTGCGGCACCGGAGTTGGGGCGTCGAACTGGTCCGGCGGTACTTCGCTCCCGTCATCGCGTACCAGCGGCATACCGAGATCAACGCGCTCGTTGACGCCTACGTGACGTCGAGCGTCGTCGCCGACGACATCGTCGGCCATGTGCTGAGGCGCTCGCACCGTACGGTGCCCGCCGTGCGGGCCGGGCTCGCCGAACAGCTCGGCCGACTGCCGGCGCGCGAGAACAGCGCGCAGGACCTGGTCGACCTGGTACTCGGCCTGCCCGGCGAGCTGTCCCCGGCCGATCGCGCGCAGTTGCTGCAACGTCTCGTCCTGTCCACGGTCGGCTTCACCGGCGTGACCCTCGAATGGGTGGTGATGCTCGGCATCCGGCACGGCTACAACACCCCCGCACTGCGGCACGAGCATGCCCAGCAGCTGGTCAGGGAAGCGCTGCGCCTGTATCCGACCGCCTGGCGCCTGATCAGAGTGGCCGCCGCCGACCACGACATAGCCGGCGCCCGGGTCCATAAGGGCGAGCACGTCCTGATCGGCACGCACGCGATCCACCGGTCGGCGGCCGTATGGGACAGGCCCCTGGACTTCTGTCCCTCGCGCTGGGAACAGCCGACCGACGACCAGCGGCGCTCCTACCTCCCCTTCGGTAAAGGCGAGGGCATGTGCCCGGCGAACGGCTTCGCCGTCAAGGCTCTAGAACACCTCAGCCACCTCATCCTCCGCGGATACCGGGGACACGTGCGACTGCGTACCCGCAGACCTCACGTCCGTACGCTCCTGGCCCCACCCGCCGGCTGGACCCGTCTCACCCCCGCACCCGCACCGGTACCCGATCGCTGAACCGGTCTCTTGGCACAGGGCATTGCCCCGGCCGAGAGCTCAGCCTCCACCAGAAGTCGTTGAACAAGGCCCATGGCCGCCTGCGCCACCCCGTCGAGCGAGGCATGGCCCGCCTCAAGATCTGGCGGATTTCCGCACGGCACGCTGCAGCCCGATCTGGTTCACCCGTGCGGCCGAAGCCGTCCTCACCCTGGAGAGGTATCGCTGAAAATGCTCACTACGTTCAGTATGGTTTCACCGATGTCAAACGGCCGGTTGAGTCTTTTCCTTTTGCATGGGGCAGACGGACGCCGCCGAGGGGGAGGTCGTGGGTGACCTGGTCGTTGCCCCGATCTGATGGAGGATTTCGACGGAGAGCAAGTCTTCCTTGCCCTTGAAGGCGTCCGCGATCATCGGGTCGGTGGGGAAGACCAGTTCGGCTGAGACGTTGTCCTGAACGATCCGGGCGAGATTGTCCAGGGCCACGAAGATCGGGTCGTGAGGAACTTCGACGGTCGGCAGGTCGATCAGGTGGGTGGCGACCTTCGCCGGATTCATGCATCGCCTGACGATGATCGATGCCTGGTTCAGCTCGGACGTCGTCCAGATCGACAGCACGACCGTGTACAGGTCCCTCCACGCCTCCTCGCCGATGGACTCCCGCCACTTCCGCATGAGACCTTCCACGCCGGAGATCTGTGCCGCGGCCGCGTACTTCATGTTGGTGCGGATGCTGGGGTACGTTCTGCCCGAGAACTCCTCGAACGACGCCATGTCGAATGTTCCGCTTCGCACGGAGTCACGGATGAACGTGAGTGCTTCGTCGAGGATCTTCGCGCAGGAGATTTCCAGCTCCTGTGGAAGATTGGCCTCCCTGAGCTGCCGTCGTGCGGTGGTGAGTGTGGCGGCGTAGTTCTGGAGAGGGCGGATCCACCCGTCCGCCCGGGGTCCCTCGGACGCGACCATGTCCAGGTCGTGGGGGTCGATGCGGTCGGCGTTGGGGAGGTTGGGCACCTTGTCACTCAGGTAGGCGGCAAGGGTGGAGAAGATGCCCTGAGGGACATGGCTGATCGACTTCGCCAGCTCGAACAGCTCGGGCACCGGGCTGACGGATTCCTGCTGGTTTCCGTCCTGGATGAGGGTGAACGTGCCGCCCGTGGCATCGTTCTGGACGACGATCACGGGACTCAGGCGACTGATCATTTTAGACTTGAGTGCGGCATAACTCGCACGCATACCGACGTTGGCCGCCCTCATCGCGTCCCGGGCCCTCAGCTCGGCACCCCTCACTCCCACGCCCGCGCCTGCACGCGGGGTTGCAGAAGCCGGCGCAGCGATGCCGAAGAGCGCTGCGGCGCCGGCCGCCGACGTCCCGTCGATGAATCCTCTACGCGTGACCATCCCTTGTCCTCCCAATCGGCGCGCACCCCGGTGCGCGCCGCTCGTGCAGACCCTGTCGCGCACGTTTCGACGACCACGGGTCAAATTCCCAGAGGGACGCACCCTGGCGTACACCGCACCGTTAACACCCGGTGGACGCTCGTGGACACGGCCGGCAGCCGGGTGGGACATGCCCGAAGGTGGGAACATGTGACCCCGGAGCGGTGCGGGTTTCCAGGATGACGTGACGGTCATGCCCGCCACACGGTGTAGGGGATCAGGCCCGTCACGTTTCACTGCACGACTCGCGTCGATCTCGTTGGCGAGCGCGGCCCGCGAAGAGCCCTGTGGGGCAGACGCATGCGTTCCCGTCGGCGGTCGCACCTGCCACGACCTGCGGGTTCCGCCCGCTTGATCCCCTACACCACGTGGCGGGACACCATCTTCCGTACGGAGGGTCGGACCCTATCTGTCGTCAAACCCTGTCAGCAATCACCATCGGATCTGACTGGATTCGCTCCGCCGCGAGCCCCCGGATTGCACGGATTCATTGGACTCGCTGGCTGCCTGTCGTCGAACGATTGTTTGCCGACAGATCGCTCCCGGCTATGCGCCCGGCGCGGGCGGGGTGGATTGCGCGCCTGGCCCGCGCGGCGACACCGCTCCTGATGGGGCCGGATGGCGTGCGCCACCGCGCATTTCGCAGGACGTGTACGCGTCAATCGTGGCTGGTGTGCGCCTTTGCGGGCTCGGTCAACCGGGGGATGCTGGGGTGCGTTGCTGGGGCTCCCTCCAACTGGCCGAGACCATGAACCGGGCCGCTACGGAAGGGTGAACCGTCATGAGCACTTTGCCCACTGCCACGCCGCACGATCCGGCTCCGTCCTCACCGCCTGCTCCCGCACACGGCCGGCTGGACCTGTCATGGGTGGACCGTGAGCTCACCGCCGTGCTGAACGCCTTCATCGACGGCAAGACCAGCGAGGCCCGCCGCCAGGGTTTGCCGGTCGACATCCCCACCGTCCTGGGCAAGTTCTTGGCCTCCGGCGGCAAGCGGATTCGCCCCACGATGTGCGTGCTCGGCTGGCACGCAGCCCGGCGGCGCCGACAGCGTGCAGCCGGCAGTCAGAGCGGGTGCGTCCCTGGAGATGTTCCACGCCTTCTGTCTGATCCACGACGACGTGATGGACCACTCCGCCACGCGCCGCGGCCAGCCCACCGTGCACCGGGCCCTGGCCACCCACCACCACGGCCGTACCGTCGCGGCGGCCGATGCACTCGGCGAGTCAGCCGCCATTCTGGCCGGAGACCTCGCCCTGATCTGGTCGGACGAACTCCTGTACGGCCCGGACAGCGAACTGAGCCCAGCCCACCGAGAATGCCTACGGCCCCTGGTCAACGTGATGCGCAGCGAGGTCATGTACGGCCAGTATCTGGACCTCACCGCCACCGGCCGCCCCACCACCGACGTCGAGCGGGCGCTGGCCATCGCGCGCTACAAGACCGCCAAGTACACCATCGAACGGCCCCTTCACATCGGCGCCGCCCTCGCCGGGGCTGGGAGGGAGATGCTGGATGCGCTCAGCGCCTATGCCCTGCCCCTGAGGGAGGCGTTCCAGCTCCGCGACGACATCCTCGGAATCTTCGGCGATCCTGCCGAAACCGGCAAACCCCGCCTGGACGACCTGCGCCAAGGAAAGCACACGGCCCTGCTCGCCCTCGCCCTCCAGCGTGCTGATTCCGCCGAGTGCGAGGCCCTCCACGCGCTGGTTGGTGATCCCCGTCTCGACGAGGACGCCGCTGCCCGCATTCGCCACATCATCACCGCCACCGGCGCCCGCGCGGCGGTCGAGGACATGATCCGTGTGCGTCGTGAGCAGGCCGGACGGGCACTGCTGACAGTGCCTGTCGCTCCAGCCGTTGCACAGAGCCTGCAAGAGTTCGCCGACGCCGTCACTGGGAGGACCACGTGAATGCCCGCTTGGCGCCGCTGTCACAAATTCCCCAAGGAAGCAAGGAAGGCAATGGGTCGGCCTTTTTTGACGGAGAACTGACGCCCGGCACTCCGATCGCCCTGCACTTCGATGCCGGCACGGTCGCGATGAACGGACAGGAAGCCGTCCTGGACTACACGGCCGTGTGCGCGACCTATTTCGGTGAATCAGCTATGCCGCACCCAGCCGCTGTGGAAGAGCTCGTTTCCACCTGCCAGGCCGAAATGCAGGTTTTCTCCCCTGAAGACGATCGCTACGTGGCGGCAATCAGCCGTATGGGTGCCGCATGGACGGCCTATGCCTTTCCTGACGTCTCCCCGACGTCCCCCCTGATGGCCGCCACGGCACTACTCAACACCGGACTGTTCATGCACGACGACGGAGTCGATCCCGATCCCCGCGCAGCCCCCGACTCAGTCTTTGAGCGTCTCCGCAGCCTGGAGGAAATCGATCAGGTCATCCTGGACGTGTTCCGCGACGACCGGCCCCGTGACCCCGTGAGCACCGCCAGGCCCTACCCCTACGGGGCCGCCCTTCTCGGATGCCTGCGCGAAGCCGCCGTCCGCTACGCCGCGCACATGCCGGGCTGGCAGTCCCGCAAACAGGTCTTCGTTGAATCCCTCAAGGAGTATCTCGACGCAGGTGAATGGGCACTGCGCGAGTACGCGGAAACACGCGTGTGGCCTCCGGACGTCAACACCTTCCTTTTCCCAGCGAGAATTCGAAGGAGCCGGGAATCTCGCGTACGAACAAGCCGCGCTCCTCAACGCCGTCGACCGCCCGCCCAGCCTCCAAAACCTCCTGGAAATCAGGCGTTTCCGTCAGGCAGCCACATACGCCGTTCTGCTCGGACATGATGTGATGGGATTGGCCAAGGACATCAGAAACGGCAACCCCAGCAACCTCGTCATGGTCCTGCACCAAGAAGGCAGCCTCACGTTGCAGGAATCCTGCGACAAGGTGATGGCCATGCAGCACCACGAGGCTATGGAGACCATGCGCCTGGCGAAAGCACTGTGCCGCCGCCATCCCGACCTCACCGGCTACACCCGAGCGGTAAGGCTAACCGTCGAAGGAACCTTCCGCGCATACGCCTTCGCTGCCCGCTACGGACCGCACGGCCTGCGGATCCGCGGCATCCGCACCAGCCCGGCCGGACATACACATGCGCTATGAGCGGGTCTGCGCATCACTGGCCGCGCCCGCCGCTCCGATCGCTGGGTTCACGGTCGCGTCCATGCCCCATCTCCCGCGAGGTTGTCACCGGCTACGCCGTGGCGGCCGCGAAGCGGCTGAACAGGGCAAGGACTCGCGAGCTCATCACCGACGTGGTCAGCCGCCCTTTAGTTCTGTTCGTCCCCGTCCTCGTCCAGCTCCGGCGCGTCCGGGTCACGCAGCGGGCGCAGGGCACCGGCGGCCGGCGTCGAGGCGGTGAAGCTGTAGCGGCCGAGCAGGTTCAGGTTCTTGTGCTTGAGCGGAGAGAGCCGGGCAATGTCCTCGTCCCGGATCTCGTGGCCCTCGGCGCGGAGCTGGCTGACGGCGGCGCCGAGGTACTTCGTTGTCCAGAGCACGATAGCGTTGAGGACCAGGCCGAGCGCGCCGAGCTGGTCCTCCATGCCGTCGCGGTACGCCTGGTGGATGGTGCCGCGCTTGCCGTGGCGCACGTCGCGGGCGAGCTTGTGGCGGGACTCCTGCACGGTGAGCTGCCGGTTCATCTGACGGCGGTAGGGGTCGTCGACCGGGTCGACCACGCGCAGCAGATGCTCGGTCTTGGCGATCCGCCCGTACTCCGCGAACGCCGCCCCGACTGGGCGACCGTCTCGGCCGAACATGCGCAGCAGGTCGTAGGCGCGGACCTGGTTGGTGACCAGGGAGCCGGCGACCTTGAGCATGTCCGGCCAGTGCGTGATCACCTTGTTCAGGTTCACGCGGTTGCGGGCCAGATCCTCCAACGCGCCGTACGTTCCGGTCTGAAGTACTTCGGCGACGGAGCGGCGCTGATGGTGCGGACAGGGACGACGAACCGCAGCCCGTCCACCGAGGCGAGCAGGCCCTCGCCCCAGAACTTCACGATGGGCACCTCGGCCTGGGCCGCGATGAGCCGTGCGTTCGCGGCGGCGATGGTGTCGGCGCGCAGGTAGTACTGGTCGACGTGCACGAGCCGGGCCCGAGTCAGGGCCTCATGGGCGGGGTTGACCACCGGGGCCAGGCCGATGTTGCACGCCTCCGACACCAGCAACGCGACCACCGAGGTGGGCAGGTCCTTCATCCGGGTCGTGCCGTCCCCGAGGTGCACGAACGTGTCGAGGAACCCGGTCCAGGCGTTCACCTCGAACAGCAGGTCCGGCAGGTCGATCTTCGGGAGCATCCTCTCGACGCGCCCCCGCGACCAGGTCAGGGACAATCGGCTCGCCGAGCGCCCCGACGTTCAGCTTCACCCGCCCATCGTCCTACACCTCGATGGAGACCTTCGCCGCCGGCCCCGCCCTTTCCAGACGTTCGGCGAGCTGCTTCCACCCGGCGTCCAGGCCCCGCACCAGCTCCGCCAGGTGCTCGGTCACGGGCATGTCCAGGCTCAGCCCGGCCAGCACGTACTCCTCGACCGCGTCCCGGTCGGGCCCGTCCAGTAGGCGGCCCCGCGGGGGGGTTCTCTATGTCCTTCGTCAAGGACGTGGTGCCTGGTGTGTGGGTGTTTGGGGTGGTCATGCGGCGAGGGTGACGGTAGGGATGCGGGACTCGTAGAAGGTGCCGTCGGGGAGCATGGCGAACAGGACGCTGATGCGTTGGCGGGCCAGTCGCAGGAGTGCCTGGGTGTGGGTTTTGCCGCGGGCTCGTTGCTTGTCGTAGTAGGTGCGGGAGGCCGGGTCGGCGTTCATGCAGGCGAAGGCGGAGAGGAACATCGCGCGTTTGAGCTGCCGGTTTCCGCCTCGGGGTGCGTGTTCGCCGTGGATCGAGGTCCCCGACGACTTCGTCGTCGGGGCGAGGCCGGCGTAAGAGGCGAGGTGGGCGGCGCTGGGGAAGCTGGTGCCGTCGCCGACGGTGACCAGCAGGACTGCGGCGGTCCTGACTCCGACGCCCGGCATCGAGGTCAGGACCGGGTGAAGAGGGGGGGCCTCCAGCAGGGTGCTGATCTGGGCTTCCAGTGCCCGGCGCTGGTCGTGGACCGCGGCGAGCGAGGCGGCCAGGGACGGGATCACGATGTCGAGGGTGCTGGTTCCCGGGACTACGACGGTCTGTTCGTCGAGGGCGTCGAAGACGTCGTCGATCAGCCGTGCGGCCATGCGTGGGGCCTTGGGACGGACAAGTTCGACGAGTCTGCGGCGGCCGGCCTTCCGCAGAGCTGCCGGGGATCCGTATCGCTCGAGGAGCCAGGTGACGGCCGGGTGGTCGAGCCGGGGCCCGAGCACGCGCTCGAGGCTGGGGTGGAACTGCGTGAGCAGGCCGCGTATCCGGTTGGAGGTGCGGGTGGCTTCCGCGGCGAGGTCCACGTCCCGGCGCCCGGGTGAGCGGACGGACAGCGGAAGCGTTCCTGCGGTGCCGGTGCCGTTCAGCTCGGTGGCCCGGAGCATTGAGGCGACGCGGTTCTGGTCCTGGGCGCCGCCCGCGCCCGACGACCTGGCCCGCACGCTGCGGGTGCTGCGCCGCGGCCGCGGGGACCCGGCCTGCCGGCAGGAGTCCCGTACCCCGGCTGGCCCGGTCACCCTCCGGATCAGCGACGGCCCGGACGCGGTTGCCGGACGGTGGATCACCGGCAGAGCATGGGGGCCGGGCGCCGACTGGGCGCTGGACCGGCTGCCGGCGCTGCTCGGTGCCGACGACGAGCCGGACGCGTTCCGGCCCCGGCACCGGGTGGTGGCCGCCGCGCACCGTAAGCACGGCGGGCTGCGGCTGGCCCGTACCGGGCTGGTGATGGAATCCCTCGTGCCGAGCGTGCTGGAGCGGATCACCACCGGCAGCGCCCACTACGCCTGGCTGGCTCTGTGTGCCAGAGCCCGAGATCGGACAGCAGTTGTTCACCGTCTTGAGCGGCGATGGGGCCAACGGCGGGAGTCGAACTGTTCACGAGTTCGGCCAGCGCAGGTCCCGCCCGTGACCTCGCCTGAGCTCAAGGTGGTGCCGGTGGCGGACCTCCGTAGCCACCGGCACCGTCGCTGCGGGCGGGCATGCACCTAGGCGGTGTCTTCAAAAGATCTTGCCAAGGTGGCCCCATGGCTGCGCACGATGCCTTGGTGGAACATCTTTCTGTCGACGTGCGCGCTTCGCTCCGGCTCTTCGCTTTCTACTTGGCGAACGGCACCCTCGATCTGGACCTGCTCGATGGGTTCGACTATCGCTCAACCGTCTTCCACTCCGGCTCCTCTTTGGAACAGGTCTTCGCGATCTATAGCAATGTGCTGCAAGTCGACGCCGACGGCATGGTGCTGAACGACGGAGAGGCGCAGTACCGGGTCGCGCAGTGGGTTCGGGTGTGCTGCGACCCGAGCTATCGGGTCGAGCCGCCGTTCGAGGACTGGGAGATGGAGCTTCATCTCTGATGGCCCGCCGCTCATCGCCGGAGCATCATGCCCACATCAGAAGCGACGCAAGAGTGACGGCCGCCTTGTAGGACTGGGCTGTCTTGTCGTAGCGGGTGGCGATGCCTCGCCACTGCTTGAGGGTTGAAGCACCGTTCCACGACGTTGCGGTGCCTGTAGACCACCTTGTCGAAGGCCGGAGGGCGACCGCCGAGGCTGCCCTTCCGGGCCCGATTGCGGACCTGGTCAGCCCGTTCGGGGATGGTGTGGGCGATACCCCGCCGACGGAGCCAGGCGCGGATCGCCTTCGAGCTGTAGCCCTTGTCACCGATGACGTGATCGGGCCTGGCCCGGGGCCTGCCGGGCCCGGGCCGGGGCACCCGGATGGCGTCCATCACCGTGGCGAACTGGGTGCAGTCGTTGGTGTTTCCGCCGGTCAGGACGAACGCGAGTGGGCGACCGACAGCGTCGCAGACGAGGTGGATCTTGCTGGTCAGACCGCCTCGGGACCGGCCGAGTGCCGGGCTGTGAAGCCCCCTTTTCGGGCCCCGGCGGCGTGCTGGTGGGCGCGGACGATGGTGGAGTCGACCGACACCAGCCAGTCGATGTCACCCGCGGCGTCCGCCTTCGCCTGCGCAGCCTGCAGCATCCGGTCGAACGTGCCGTTTGCCGCCCAGCGGCGGAAACGAGTGTGGAGGCTGGCCCACGGACCGTATCGCTCGGGCACGTCCCGCCAGGGGACACCGGTGCGGAACTTCCACACGATCCCGTTCAGGACCATCCGGTCGTCCAGCCGGGGCCGCCCCAGTGCAGGCCGGGGCAGCAACGGGCGCATGAGGTCCCACTCGGCATCGGACAGTTCATGGCGACGTATCACCGCACCATGATCCACGAACCAAGATCACTTTGACGACAGGCTCTAGCACCCCCGGTGACGCCTCGGCAGTGCCGGTCACCAGGTGGTGCCGGCGGGCTCCTCGATGGTGGTGTTGATGCGGTTGAAGAAGTTGGTAAGGCCGATCATCAGGATGATCGCGGAGAGCTGCTCCTCGTTGAAGTGGTCCGCGGCCTCGTTCCAGACCTCGTCGGGGACAACCTTGCCGGAGCGGTCGGCGATCCGAGTGGCGGCCTCGGTCAGGGCCAGGGCCGCGCGCTCCTCGTCGATGAAGAACGGAGTCTCGCGCCAGGCGGCCACGGCGTGGAGGCGTTCGTCGCTCTCGCCGTGCTTCTTCGCGCCCGCCACGCCGGCGAACACGCAGGCGCTGCAGCCGTTGATCTGGCTGGCCCGCAGGTGGACCAGTTCCAGGATCTGCGGGGACACGCCGCCCTGGTGCATGGCCTTGTAGATGTTCTGGATGCCCTTCATGGCGTCCGGCAGGACCAGGGCGGGGTTCTTCATCCGGGCGGTGGTCGTGGTTGCGGCGTTCATCTGATGCTCTCCTGGTGATCCGTTAGCGTCTGTCACTGGACCGACGGATCGACACGCGGGGGTGTGACAGGTGAGCGAAAGTTCTTCTCTGGCCGATCGTTTCGAGGCCGAGCGGCCCGGGCTGCGGGCGGTGGCCTACCGGATGCTGGGTTCGCTCGCCGAGGCGGAGGACGCCGTCCAGGAGGCCTGGCTCAGGCTCAGCCGCACCGACGTGAGCGACGTGAGGAACCCTGGGGCCTGGCTCACCACGGTCGTCGGCCGAATATGCCTGGACATGCTGCGCTCGCGTACCTCGCGACGTGAGGATCCGCTGCCCGGGCAGGACGGGTCGGTCCGGCTGCCGGACCCGGTGGTCACCGCGCCGGCCCGAGTCGATCCCGAGCGGGAGGTCCTGATCGCGGACGAGGTGGGCATCGCCCTCATGATCGTTCTTCAGGCCCTCTCTCCGGACGAGCGGCTCGCCTTCGTCCTCCATGACATGTTCGACGTGCCCTTCGACAATATCGCCCCCATTCTCGGCCGCACCACGGTCTCCACCCGGCAGCTCGCCAGCCGCGCCCGGCGCCGTGTCCAGGGCGCCGCCCCGGCTGCCGATACGGACAACGCCCGCAAACGCGACGTCGTCGACGCCTTCCTGACCGCCTCCCGCGGCGGCGACTTCGAGGCACTCCTGGCCGTTCTTCACCCCGACGTCGTCGCGCGCTCCGACGGCGGCACACTCGTCCCGAGCATCCTGCGACACGGCGCGGGCGACGTGGCGTCCCAGGCCATCACCTTCGCCCGCTTCGCGGCGAACGCACACCTGGTACTGGTCAACGGCACACCCGGCGTCGTCTCGTTCGCCGAAGACCGACGACCGCTGTCCGTCATGTCGTTCACCATCCACGACGGCCGCATCACCGCACTCGACATCCTCACCGACCCCGACCGCCTGACCACCCTCAACCTGCCCAACTGACCGATACCGGCCACTACACAGCGGACGCCGCCCACCGGGAACCAGCACGAAGGCGCACTCGACTGGGCTGAGCGCTGTTCCATCTCGGGCTCTGGCGCAACCTCCGTGAAACCACGCCGACCGGGCTCGTGCCCGCCTCCGGGCGAGCCGCCGAGCTGCCGATTCACGCTGGCGCCTCGAACTGGACCGCGGCGCGGCGGGAGGCATACGCCAACGACCAGGGGTCGGACGTTTCGCTTGTCGCGGTGACCGCACGCACCAACAGGTCGAAGTCCGACCAGGACCCGGCCGACTGGATGCCGCCGTCCCCGGAGGCGCAGTGCCGGTATGTAGGGGAGTGGGTGTCGACCAAGCTCCGCTGGCAGCTCACCGCGGACGACCGCGAGCTGGAAGCGCTGAAGGTGCACGCCGAGGGGCCGTGCGAGAACACCGTCGTCCGCTACGCGTTGGCCAACTGACCTGTCTGGCCCCTCCCGCTGGAGGGGCCGAGAAAAGCTGCCGGTCCTGCTCCGCTCCCAGCGTGGACAGATCCCGACGCGGTGCGGGAAGGGAGCATCCTGCAAGGAGCACGAGGGGCAGATTCGTCAGCGCGAGCGAGTGTTTCGCGTGGTCGGGTTTCGGCCCGGTTTCTTTGGTGCCGAAACTGTTGCCATAGGTTAAGAGAGGGCGTGGTGGGCGACGCTCCAGGAGGAATAGGGCAATCAAGTCGGCTTGTTCTGGCACGTTTACGTGTTTGTGCTCGGGAACTTGTTCGTGTCGTGTGAAGGGCTCGTGGCAGCGTGTGGGCCTCCGGTGGCCGGGGAGGTCACCATGTCCACCTATTCCGTGGGGGATTGCATGGTTTCGCGTGCTTCGGGCATGCCGTTTCGGCGTGCTCGTAAATCTCACAGAGGTGCTCTGACGGCGGCCTTGGTGGTGGCCGCGCTGGGTGCTTCCGCACTGCCGACGTGGGCCGCGCCGGGCGAGGTCCCGGCCCCCGGCTCGGCCTTGGTGTCGGTCTGGGACAAGAAGGCCGATCCACAGTCCATACCGCCGGTCAAGGTCGGCACCAACAGGCCGCCGGCCAACGTGGAGGAGTCCGCTCCATCGGCGGCGGCGGCCGCATGGCGGGCCGCGCAGGAGGAGCGGGCCAGGTCCGGTAACAGCGCCTCGTCGCCCGCGGCTCGTTCGGCGGCCGGTGTGCGCAGTTGGGTGCCACGCGGGCAGGGGGCAGTGCCCTGGCATGAGATATCCGACTTCCGGATCACCGACTCACTGGTGGCCCGGGTCAACCACTCCAACGGCAACCTGATGCTCGCCGCGACCGACTTCGAGGTCGCGGGGGTGGGGCAGAAGCTGCGGCTGGCCCGCACCTACAACTCGGTGGACGCCCCGTGGGGCAAGGTGTCGCAGCGGTGGTGGCAGGAGTACGAGCGCTACCTCGACCTCTACGCGAACGAAGTGGTGTTCTTCGGCGCCACTGGGGACGCGGCGTCCTTCACGAAGAACGCCGACGGGACTTTCACCACGCCGAAGGGGTACTCCAAGGACCTGAAGAAGAACGCGGACGGCACCTACACGCTGACCGACCGCAGGTCCGGCTCTAAGGACACCTACGACCAGTACGGCGCGCTGACGAAGGTCACCGACCGCAACAAGGGCGTCATCACCGTCACCCAGCACGACGAGGGCGCCGAGCACAAGGGCTTCAGACTTACCGAGACCCGTTCCGGCCGGTGGTTGGACCTGGTCAAGACGTATCCAAATCAGTGGCAGGCCGAGGACCACACGGGTCGCACCGCCGTCTTCGACCTCAACGCCGATGGCGACCTGGTGAAGACGACGGACACCGAGGGCAAGGCCACAGTGTTCGGTTACGACTCCTCGCACCGTCTGACGAAGATCACCACTCCGCAGGGGGGGTGACGGTCTTCACCTATGACCACGAGAACCGGGTCACCTCGATGCGCCGCGCCACCGAGCTGAACGGCTCCGGACATACCGGCCCGACCTGGACCTACGCCTACTCCGCCGGCTCACACCAGGACGCCGGCATGACGACGGTCACGGACCCCGAGAACCACGCGACGACGTACGAGCACGACGCGGACGGCCGGGTCACGAAGGTCACCGACGCGCTGGAGCGGTCGCGTTCCAGGAAGTACGACGCGAACAACAACGTGGAAGAGGCCACCGACGCCATGGGCACCGGCGGCGTGGGCGGCAACGTCACTACGTACGGCTGGGACGCGCGCAACAACCCCACCGGCTCCACCCTCCCCACCGGAGCGACGGCGACCGTGACGGGCTACCAGACCATCGCAGGCGCCGACCTGCCCGGGACGCTGACGACGCCGGACGACGAGAAGACGAACTACACCTACGACACCGCCGGCAACACCAAGTCCGTAGCGGTGGAAGGCACCGGCGGCGGCAATCAGTCCTTCGACCACAACCCCGCCACCCCCACCTGCGGCGGCTTCGAGGGCCAGGTCTGCAAGGTCACCACCAGGATGACGGCTGCCAAGTCGGTGGCCACCGCCTTCACCTACGACGCCAAGGGCAACCTCAAGACGGTCAAAGCCCCCGCCCCGCTGGGCACCACCACCTACACCTACGACGACCTCGGCCGCGTCTCCTCCGCCAAGGACGCCCGTGGCACCACCATCACCTACGCCTACGACCACCGCGACCGGGTCAAGAAGGTCGACTCCTCCAACTACCAGACGGTCACCTACGAGTACGACGGTGACGGCAACCTCACCCAGCGCTCGGACGGCACCGGCGTGATCAAGTACGCTTTCGACCCGCTCTCCCGCGAAACCGTCCGCACCCTGCAGAACGGCTCGCAAACGGTCCTGGCGTACACCCCAGCGGGCAACGTCGACACCTACAAGGATCCGGCGGGCCTGACTGACTACACCTGGAACGAGGTCAACAAGCTCGCCGAGCTGAAGGACCCCAAGGGCAAGGTCACGACGTACGAGTACAACAAGAACGACGTCCGCACCAAGACCACGTACCCGGGTAGCACGGTCCAGGAGATCACCCCGGACAAGTCCGGCCGCCCGGAGAAGATCAAGGCCACCAGCCCCCACGGCACCCTGATCGACCTCGCCTACACCTACGGCTACGGAACCGGCGGCACGACCGACGGCCTCAAGATCCGCACCATGACGGACGCGGTCGCAGGGACGAAGACGAGCTACGAGTACGACAGCGCCGGGCGCTTCTCCTACGCGGCGGAGAACAAGGGCTCCACCCTCAACTCCTCCTGGCAGTACTGCTACGACCTCGCCGGGAACCTCACCTCGCAGGGCGTCGACAAGGGCTGCCCGCGCGGCACCACCTACACCATCAACGACGCCCAGCAGATCACCGCGAAGGACAACTCCACCACGAACTGGTCCTACGACCAGATCGGCAACGAGACCGCCGCCGCCTCCACCCCGGAAACCACCCGCACCGGCATCAAGTGGACCGACCACTCGCAGATGACCTCGATCACCACCGGCGGCAAGACCTACGCGGGCCAGTACGGCTCCACCGACCAGTCCGAACGCATCAAGCTCGGCGTCACCTACTTCCACAACGGACCCCTCGGCCTCTCCGCCACCTCAACGGCTGGTGTGGACACCGGATTCAACCGCGAACCCGGGGGCACGCTGAACTCCGTGTCCCGCGGGGGGAAGAACTACTACTACCTGACCGACGCACTCGGCTCGGTGGTCGCTCTGGCTGACGAGGCCGGCACGAAGGTCAACACGTACGCCTACACCCCCCGCGGCGTGCAACGCGCCACCACCACCGAACAGGTCCCCCAGCCCTACCGCTTCGCCGGCGGCTACCAGGATCCCACCGGCCTCTACCACTTCGCGGCCCGCTACTACGACCCCAATATCGGCCGCTTCACCACCCCCGACCCCTCCGGCCAGGAAAAGAACCCCTACCTCTACGCCGCAGGCGACCCCGTCAATAACATCGACCCTACGGGTCTCGGATGGCTTCAGAAAGCAGGGGATTTCCTGAGCGATCACGAAAGTAAGGTAAGTGCCGCTGTCGGCTGCATTGCGGGCATCGGCGCCGCAGCTGAAACGGGGATCATCCAGGCCGCAAGTGTTTTCGGTGGCCCGGTGGGCACGGTAGGTGCGGTAGTCGCCAGCTGCGCGGTTGGTGGCGCCATGGGCTACGCAGGCATGGACATCATCAGTTACGGATGAGCATGAAAGGGCACCACTAGCTCGTTAGTCAAACTCTGCCGCGGCGACGGATTCCTCCGTCGCCGCGGCAGAGGGGCGACTACGATAAGCGGATTTCGCGAAGGTTCTGATGGATTCTAAGTGTGGAGTTCAGGATGCACGATAAAGTCAAGCTGCAGATCTTCTCTGTCGTGTGCGTTGTGGTATCTGTCGCAGCCTTGGTGGCTGGCGTACAGACAGGAGATGGTATGTATCTGTTCTTGGGGGGAATGGGGTTGCTGGGAGTGGCCCTGCTTGCCTTTGCGGTAGCGCGGAGGAGAAAAGGAAGTTCCTGATCGGTGGGGTAGCCCACCGCAGCCGTCTTGTCCGATATCAGCGGCCTCGCCGGCGTACTCACCACCATCGGGAGCTGCTCAGGCCAACAGATCGATCACGAGGGTGGCGGCAGCATGTCCCGTGCGACGGCCCTCCGGTCCGCTGGGTGTATGAGCCAACCCCACACTGTGCAGGTTTCGACATCCGGTTCGCGCAGCGCGGCGAGGGCCGCCTCGCGGTCGATGAGCGCGCCAGCGTCATCGAAGAGGCCGCAACCGCCGCGATGGAGCAGCGTGACGGAACCTGAACGCTGCGGCTCAACCTTCCACAGATGCTCCGACCGGGCCCGGCGCGACCGACGCTGCTGCTCTTCCTCCTGCGCCTCCAACGTGCGGACCTGCTGCTCTGCCTGCCGCAGATGCCAGGCGAGGAAGTCCCGGGTGATCCACCACTTCTCCAGACGGGATATCCCACCGGAGCCCCGACATGAGGATCAGGCCGCCTCGGTGTCAGGAGCCTCGTGCTGGTGCTTCAGCCGCATCCGCGCATCGACGACCTGGCTTTATCGAGCAGTAGCGATGTCACTTGTCGACGGGTTTGGGAGGCGCCCAGAAATGTGGCCGGGTGATGTTGATGAGTTCGGGAGGCGCTGGGGTTCTTGCCAGGGCACCATCGGGGTGATCATGGCGAAAGGCCCCGCATGGATCGCAGGGGCGCAGGACAGGCCACTATCGGTGCAGGAGTTCCCCGGTAGCAGGAGCGGCCTCATCGTCGCTTCACGGGCACCACGGTTGGCATGCCCCCCCCGCCGCGCGTCGAGCGGCGGGCCACGGACGGCGGCAACCTTGGGGGGTGGCCGAACGCGTATGGCTGGCGGCGGCCAACCGTTCGCGTCGCAAGCGATGATCGCCAGAGCCTATGATGCGTCCTGTTCAAGTCAGAAATTTTACATAAGCGGAGCTTCCTATAACCATGAGAACGATTCGTGCTGGAGTCTTGTGCGGGTTCCTGATGACGTTGCTCGCGCTGTTCATAGCGCCGCCGGCTCAGGCCGGTGACCCTCTTACGGAGAAGTCCGCGGGCCGTAAGTACGCGCTCCAGTCAAGGGCGGCCACCGACAAGGCCGGCAAGAAGATGTGCGTCTCAACGGAGATCAACGACGCCGGCAACCAGGCTGGCAAGCTCCGTGCTCGAACGAACTGCGAGAATCCGGGCAGTCTCGGGTCGTGGGAGACGTTCACACTGCACACCAACGACAAGGGTTCGCGCGCAGCCCTGCGTTCCGAGGCCAACGGCCTCTACGTATCCGCCGAGTTCCACGACACGGGCTCCCACATGGGCATGCTCCGTGCCCGTCAAGACGGCGCCATCGGCAACTGGGAGCGGTTCGAACTAGTACCCCAAGGGGACTGGTTCGCCCTGAAGTACAACTTCACTGAGGGAGGCACGTCCAAGGACTACTACGTCTCCGCCGAGATCAACAGCACCGGCTCGGACGAGGGACTCCTGCGAGCCCGCGCGACAGGAACGCCCGGCTCCTGGGAACAGTTCAAGCTCGTCGAGATCCCTTCCGCCTCGTCGCCGCCGACCACAGCGTCCACGCCGGAGCGCAAGATCAACGTGCTGACATGGAACGCGTGCAGCAACAACAGCAAGTGCAAGATATACGAGTACTCGGTCGACAGTTTCACCCAAGCTGTCACGGACTGGGCCAGCCAGGCGAAGGCTGACGTGATCCTGCTCCAGGAGTTCTGCGAGAAGCTCGCCAAGCCGCTGGAGAAGAAACTCGAAGCAGACCTCAACGGTGGAGCGGACGCCTGGGACGTTCGTTTCGCCCCCATCCAGCACCAGATAGGCACAACCAAACACTGGGCCCAGAAGTCATGTGCCAAGAATCGCGGAGCTTACGGCGTCGCAATCGCCGTGCCCGCCGAGAACACCTGGTACAACGCCTTGGAGCTGGAATCTCCCACGAACACCGAGCGCCGCACCGCTCTGTGCGCTGCGATCCAGTCCTGGGCCGTCATGGCCTGCACCGCCCACTTCAGCACCGGCGGCGAAGGCTACGACGACGAAGACCGAAACCAGCAGAAGGCTCAGGCTGCCTTCCTCGCGGAGAAGGTCGACCACGAGGGTTACCGGGCCGTCTTCGGCGGCGACTTGAACGCCACCCCGACCGTGACACCCACGGGCAGCAACCTGCCGGTCCTTCTGTCGCTCTACCACACGTACAAAGAGTGCGATGACCCGCTCAATCGCGCCACCGCAGGGAACTCGAAACTCGACTACCTCTTCGCCCCGCCCTCCGGGGCCTGGTCCGGATGCACCGTTGGGACAACCGCCTGGCCCTCGGACCACAAGCCCGTCTGGGGCACGGTGACCCTGGCCGCGCGCTGAGCACCGGGCTGTTCTGAACGACGATGAGAAGGTCGCTGCTGATCTCCCCACCACCGCCGCGCCGGCCATCGGCCTGACCGACCTGTACCTCTACCACTCCGCTACCGCTCCCGGAACGGGGGTCAGCGGCGCTCCCGCCTCGCCTCCCGCAGCCGGCGCAGGCGGTTCACCGTGACCGGATCCTCCCGCAGTGCCCGCTCGTCC
>NZ_JBEXSI010000048.1:0-52686 GCF_040613515.1 Streptomyces sp. NPDC006261 | reverse complement strand
CCTGACCGACCGCCTGGACCAGGACTGGGCGCAGCGCGCCTGAGCCGGACCGCCTCTCGGGAACCGAGACCCGTGCCAGGGTCGGGGCTCCCCACGCGCCGAGCCCCGACCCTGGGAGCGACCCCTCGCGGCGTCCCCTGCGCCGTGCCAGAACGACAGGGGGTTTGAGCACGCCATCCCGGGAGACGTGCAGCCCCCCGAACCGTCGTGGTGTGCACCGTCATGCGATGCGCCGTTCTGGCCGTCGCCGCCCGCGGCGGGTGGCAGAACCGGGCATGATCGCATGACCCCGGGTGTCGCCGCTGCCCCTCAGGCACTGCAGACCGGCCGCCCTATCACCGCTTCGTCGACTGGCACGCGGACTACCGGCCTTTACGGGCAGGTGGGACCCTCGGGAGGAGCTCCCACAAGGGGCGCCCGCCGCTCGCCCAGGTGGCGAGGGTACGCCGGTCGGCGAGGTGCATGTGCAGCTGCTGGGCCAGGGGCGCGCAGCGGGTGGTAGAGCGGCCGTTGGTGACGACGAGGACGATGTCGGCGCCGTAGAGCTGGCGGGCGGTGCCGTTGACGCGCTGGAGGTCGGGGGTGCCGACGGCTGAGCCGCGGTCGCCGTCCTTGCGGTGTTTCGCCTGGATGACCCAGGTGCGGCCGAGAGGGTCGGTGGCCAGGACGTCGGCGCCGTTGTCGCCGGCTCCGCCGATCCGGCGGGCGTCGGCGCAGCCGTCGCGGAGCATCAGGTCGCGGATGGCGTATCAGAAGTCGCGGTGGTGCAGGGCGTCCAACTCGGGCAGCCCGTAGCGCAGCGCTTGCTGCCGTACCCGGTTTCGTGCCTGCTGCTGGCGGTACCGGTGGACCCACCCCGTCCCGCCGACGGAAACGAGGGCCCCGAGCACGACCAGCGCCCACCAGTTCACCAGGAGCCAGGAGATCACCGCCCAGACCAGCGCGAGGCCCGCGACGGCACCGAACCCGAGCAGGAGCAGCTGGGTGTCGCGGCGCTGCTGCCGGCGCGAACGGCGGCGCGGAGGTGCGCTGCGGCGTGCGGGACGACGTGCCGCGGGCCTGCGGCGGGGCGGCGGGCGGCGGGCGGCCATCGGGCGCGCTCCGGTTTCAGCGGGAGGAGTCGGTGACGCCGGAGGCGAGCTGGCCCAGGAAGTCGCCGACGCCCCCACCCAGCGGGGTCGGGGCGATGACGACGCCGAGAGCGAGCACGGTGATCACGGTCAGCTTCTCCTCGTTCCGGTTCCGGGACTCCGTGCGCCGGCGCAGCCACGACAGGACGATGACGGCGACGGCGACGGCGACGGCGAGCAGCACTCCCACATTGATCGTCGGCACGTTCTTTCGCCCCCGGATCACCCTCGGTCTCGTTTCGACCCCTGTGTATCCACATCCCGCATCCCGCGCCTCCCGGTCACCGGATGATGACGCAAAGACACCGATTGGCTGGATCAGGCACAACAAGGCGCAGGTGGCGCGTCGAACGGCCGCACCGGGCACTGGCGCAAGAGAAGGTCGCCGTGGCACAGCAGGAGGTCATCACCGATTCGGGCGTCGCCCCGGGGACCGGCAGCATGCAGGCCGCCGACAGCGAAGGGCCGATGCCGGTGGCGCTGTACGAGACGGAACGCAATGCGCGATACCGGCCTTCGAGCGGGCGCGCGGTGGCCCCGGTCAGTACAGCGGTGACTGTGGCATGTGGTGGTCGGGCCAAAAGGGATCGGTGGAGGCGGGAGTGGGTTGGTCCAAGCCTCCGCAGCGGCGTTCAACCGCAACGGGGGCGTCCGACAGCGGCGGCGTCAGACAGCCCGCGGCCTGTCGGGGACAAGGTGGCGAGGCGGCAGGTATGGGCGCACGGCCTCATCACAAACTGGTGCTCAAGGTTCTGTGAGACGAACCCTCCGACCAAGGGCGGTGCTCCGGTCGGCCGGAGCACCGCCCTGGTGTCTCGTCTCGGGTTAGCTGGTGGGGAACGTGTCGGGGGTGCTGATGCGGTTCATCAGCAGCGCGCCTGACTCGGTCAGTACGTTGCTGCTGCTGTAGTCGCGGCCGTTGCAGGTGCCTGGCTTGAAGGACGCGCTGCTCTCGTCCGCGTCGGAATAGGTCCAGTTGGCGTAGCCGATCTTCAGCTGGTCGAGCAGGTCCAGCCAGGCCGTCGTGCTCGCGCGGTCCATCGCTCCCCCGCCGGTGGCGCTGACTGTGCCGAACTCGGTGACGAACAGTGGTAGCTGGGTGGCTGCGCGGCTCAGCGTCGTGCGGTAGGAGTCCTTGTGGCTCGCGGCGTAGAAGTGGAAGGCGTACATGATGTTGGCCGCTCGGACGGGGTTGTTGACGACCTCGCTCTCGTTGGAGCCGTCCGAGACGCCCAGTGAGGACCAGCCGCGGGTACCGACGATGATGACGGCGTCCGGGTCCGCGGCCCGGATCACCGGGATGACCTGCTCTGCGTAGTTCTTGATGGCCGTCCAGCTCACCCCGTTGGGTTCATTGGCGATCTCGTAGATCACGTTGTTCTTGTCGGCGTTGCGGGCCGCGACGGACGCGAAGAACGTCTTGGCCCGGTCGAGGTTGTAGTTCGGATCGCCCGGCGTCAGGGTGTGGAAATCGATCATGGCGTACATGCCGCGCGCTTCGGCCATGTCGACGAGGCCGTTCACCCGGCTGGTGAAGCCCGCCGGGTCGGTCTCGTAACCGCCTTCCTGGACGTACATGGCCACGCGCAGCAGGTCCGACTTCCAGTCCTCCGCGAGCGCGTCCACGGATGCGGTGTTGTAGCACTTGCTGAACCACTGGATGCCGTGGGTGCTCATGCCCCGCAGTTGTACGGGGCGGTCGTACTGGTTGCACAGGTGCACGCCGCAGACGTGGAGCTTGCCGTTGATGTCCACGGGTGTTCCGGCGCCCGGGACGGGCGGGTCGACGGGCGGGGGCTCCTCCACGGAGCCGGTACAGGCGACGCCGTTGAGCGTGAACGCCGTGGGTTTGGGGTTGGTGCCGGTGAAGGAACCCACCATCCCCAGATCGGCTGACGTATTGGTGGCCAGTGTGCGGTTCCAGTCGGCTCCGGCCGCGGAGACTGCGGAACCGGACTGCGACCAGGTCGCGTTCCAGCCCTGGACGAGCTTCTGCTCCACGTCGGGCATCGCGAACTTCAGGGTCCATCCGGTGACCGGTTCCCCCAGGTTGGTGACCTTCACTCCGGCCTGGAAACCACCCTGCCACTGGCTGGTGACCGTGTAGTCGACCTTGCATCCGGTGGCGGCGACCGCCTGTGGGCCGGGCAGGGCGGTGAAGCCCAGGGTCATCGCGCAGGTGGCCAGTAGAGCCAGAAGACGTTTCACAGCGATTCTCCTCGTTCGCAATGGGACGGGTCGGCCACTCATCGTCGTGATGTCGTCCCGCAGGCCTTGCCGTTCAGCCTGAAGACCTGGGGGTCGTGCACGAGGCCGGTGGGGCGGCCGTTGAAGCCGAACCGCACGGTGGCGCCGGGCGCGAGAGAGGCGTTCCAGCTCAGGGCCTCGGCGGTGACGCGTGGGCCCGTCTGCCCGATGTCGGCGCCCCAGGTGTCGGTCACCTGCTGCTGGTCGGCGAACGTCCAGTCGAGCCGCCAGGGCTGGACGGGGCGGTCGCCGGTGTTCTTCAGCGCGATGTGGGTGGTGAAGCCGTTGTGCCAGCGCTGCGAGGTGTACGTCACTTCGCAGCGCGCCGCCACGGGCTCACCGCCGCCCAGATCGTCCACGTAGGAAGCGACCCAGGCGAGGGGGGCGTTCCAGTTGATGGTGATCTCGTTCGTGGCCCAGGACTCGATGTCGTCGATGTAGCACATCGCCGGTGCGCAGTTCTTCAGCTTGGCCTGCGCGACCGGGTCCTCGATGGACGCGTTCGGACCGCCGGCCAGGGAGCCGGGAGCGGGATTCGGCAGGGCCGGGTCGAGCTGATCGGCCCAGAACCGGTGGTGCTGGTTGCGCGAGTCCCGCTCACCGTACCCGGTGACATAGGACTGGTTCAGCGCGTTGCGGCCCAGCAGGTAGTCGAGTCCGCGCAGTACGGCGTCACGGTAGGCGGTCCTGCCGGTCAGGTCGTGCGCGGAGCCCAGGACGACCATGTTGTTGGCGACCTGACTGTTCGAGCCCCATACGTAGTGCCCGTCGTCGGGGGCGTACGGGAGGCCGTACGCGGCCCGGGCCGAGTCGGTCGCGTATCCGTCGGCGGCTTCGGTCACCATGCCGCGCACCGTCGCGAGCTGGTCGGCGGACAGCTTGCTCGGCACACTGGCGAGGTTCAGGGCGCCGAGCCCGGCGACCGAGCCCCAGGACATGCCGCCGCGCGGGAAGACCGCGTCGGTGTCACCGTGCAGCGGGGAGCGGAGGACTTCCTGGCGGTAGCTCTCCTCGCCGGTGGTGAGGAAGAGTTCCGCCGCCGCCCAGTAGAACTCGTCCCGCACGTCGTCGTCGCTGTAGGCGCCGCCGCCCGTGTCGTCCTGCGGGTCGGCGAGGATGTCCGGGTGGGCCTTGGCTGCTGTCCACGCGGACCGCGCGGCCGCCCGGCACTGCGCGGCGAACTCCGCGTCGTAGACCTGGAAGAGGCGGGCGCACTGGGCGGCGGTGGCCGCCAGGTTGAGGGTGGCCGCCGTGGTCGGCGGATGCAGTTCCCGCGGCTGGGGGTCACGGTCCGGCCGGAGCGGCAGTCCGGTCCACGCCCTGTCGTGGAGCTTGTGGTGGGCCATACCGGCGAGCGACTCCCCCGCCGGCACCTGCATCCGCATGAGGAACTCCAGCTCCCAGCGCGCCTCGTCGAGGATGTCGGGAGTAGCGTTCCCGTGCTCGGGCAGCCGGAGCTCACCGTCACCGAGCGGCCCGGCGTCGGCGGTCTCCTCGTACAGGGTCCGTTCGAACGTGGACATCAACTGGCCAACCGATATACCGCCGTTGACCACGTACTTGCCGTGGTCGCCGGCGTCGTACCAGCCCCCCGCCGCGTCGAGACGGTAGTCGCACTCACCCGGCCGGCAGGTCACGTCGTTGTCGCCCTGGTTGGGGCTCACGCCGAGATGTCCGGCCGGCCGCGCGTACTGCTCGCCCACGATGTCCGCGTCGATCTCGATGCCGCTCCGGTTGTGGTAGAAGTACGCCAGCGCGTCGGTGCGCAGGGACGCGTAGAGGTTGTCGCCGATGGCGAACGGTTCGCTCTTCTCCCCCGCAACGGTGACGGTGTACCCCTCCCCCGCGGTCTGCACCGCACTGAAGTCGAAGGTGTGGACGTGTCGCCGCGAGGCTGTGTCCACGCCCGCCGGAGTGGTGGCGCCGCCGGCCATGCGTGTCCCGGCGGCCGAGTCGAGTGTCCAGGGCAGCGGGTCGGTCGCGTCGGTGACCACCGTGCCGGCCTTGGGGCCGTGGGTGAGGTAACCGACCTGGTTGACCCGGACCGGGGACCCGGTGTCCGGTTCGTACGGCGGCGGCGCGGTCCCGCCGCGCAGCGATACGTCGTCGACGCAGAAGGTGAGGGCCTGGGCGCTGCCCCCGATCTGGAAGACGAGCTGCGCCGCGTCGTGATCGGCTCCGGCCGTGAAGGTCTCCGTGACGCGTTCGGCGGTCGTCCCGATCGGCTGCGCGGTGGCCAGTTCCGTGGTCCACGGTTCGGTCGCCATCTGCACGTTGGTGCGGATGGTGACCGGGACGGTGGACGTCGCCGTGTAGCTCAGGGTGTATCCCTCCCCGGCGGTGAGAGCGAGTCCGTTCTGCCCGACGATGGCGTCCCACGCGTTGCCCGTGCCCGCGGGAACGTCGGCACAGAGGCGACCGTCCGAGACGGTGACGGGGCTGTTGTCCGTCGACCACCAGGGGGCGGTGCCCGCGGAGAAGTCCCCGTTGACGATGACCTCGTGGGCCTCGTCGAGGGCCTGAGCCGCACCGGCGGGTGCTGCGAGGGTGCCGGCCAGCAGCCCGGCGGTGGCTGCGATGCCCGCTAACACGCTGACGCGTCTGGAGCGGTCCGGTCGGCGAAACGTGCGGGAGTAGCGGGGAACACGTGGCTGATATCGCGGCACATTGAAGTCCTTACAGGAGAGGGCAGGGCACGCGGTGTCTGGAGAAACCGGTATTGCGTCTGGTGGGGCGACAAATGGGAGCGCTCCCAACTTCGGCGCCGCGAGACGTACCGTCAAGCGGTTGGACAGGATTCGCCGCCTTGCCGGCTTCCCGGGTAACGACCGTCCGGGCTGAGGACACCACGCGACTGCGTCCCGACAGGGCCCGGCGGTGGGAGCTCTGCCGCCCCGTCAGTCCGTACTGCCGAACTCGTCCAGCCGCAGGATCGGGTGTGGGCGTCTTTGGGGGGTGAGAACAGACTGAGTCCGAGTTCGGAGCGCCACGGCAGGGTTCTCTTGGCAGGGCGTGGCGGAGCCCGGCCTCCTACGTGATGAACACGCAGCGGAGGTAAGCCGTCCGCGATGTCGTGCTGCGCGTCGCGCCATCTACGACCTGGGCCGCATGGCTCTTCGTGGCCGCTTGTCCGCCGGCCGGGCGGCGTCTGGTGCCATCGCGCCGGTGGCGACGGAGAACGATCAGCCCCGCCCCCGCACCCGGCAATCCGCACGGCGCATCGTGCGCGATGGGTTGTCAGGAGCACGGCAACGCTTCTACAGTCCGTATCCAGGGATGGGAGCGCTCCCAGCACTGGACAAGGTGGCGCTCCTCAATTACGTGATCGCCCCCATCCGGACATCTCCCGTAAACAGGCCCCGCACGCGAGCGTCACCGCACTCCGCCCCTACCACGCGTAGCCCGCTCCTCACTCCTGCCGACGTCGGCCCCACGCGGCGCCGTCGACGTCGGGTCTCGCCCATGCGGGACCGGCCCCGACAGCGCGGCCGCACATGCACTGATCCGCACACCCCCCGGACCCGACACCACCACCTCCCCCACCCAACGGGCGCGGACTCCGCGACGTAGACCGCGCTGCTCCCAACACCCCGCATCCTCCCGGTCCGCCCATAGTCGACTCCTGCGGTGCGACGGCTGGTCCGTCCACAGCCGCCGCGGCCCGCCTCCGGGGGACCGACGCTACGGCCCGTACACCAAGCACGACTCTCACGACCAGAACCTCCCCACATAGGCACAGGAGACCTCATGGCCCGACGCAAGAAGCTGTTCACCTCCCTGGCAGCGGTGCTCGCGACACTGCTCGGCGGAATCGGCCTGACCTTACTGGGCCAGGACAGCGCGCAGGCACACGGTGTCACCATGACACCGGGATCGCGCACCTACCTCTGCATGCTGGACGCCAGGACCGGGACCGGCGCTCTGGAGCCGACAAACCCGGCGTGCAAGGCCGCGCTCGACGAGAGCGGCGCGACCGCGCTGTACAACTGGTTCGCCGTGCTCGACTCCAACGCGGGCGGACGAGGGGCGGGTTACGTCCCGGACGGAAAACTGTGCAGCGCCGGTGACCGGTCGCCTTACAACTTCACCGGTTACAACGCCCCACGCTCCGACTGGCCCCGGACGCACCTGACGTCCGGGCAGACGATCCAGGTCAAGCACAGCAACTGGGCGGCGCACCCGGGCTCCTTCCGGGTGTACCTGTCCAAGCCCGGCTACTCACCCAGCACCGAGCTGGGCTGGGATGACCTCGAGCTGATCGAGACCGTCTCCGACCCGCCGCAGGCCGGCGGGCCCGGCACGGACGGCGGCCACTACTACTGGGACCTGAACCTGCCCTCGGGCCGCTCGGGTGACGCGGTCATGTTCATCCAGTGGGTGCGCTCGGACAGCCAGGAGAACTTCTTCTCCTGCTCCGACATCGTCTTCGATGGCGGCAACGGCGAGGTGACCGGCATCCGCGGCTCGGAAGGAACTCCGCATCCGACACCCACCCCCACTCCGAGCCCGACACCCACGGACCCGCACACAGGGTGCATGGCTGTATACAGCGTGACCAACTCCTGGAGCGGCGGCTTTCAGGGCTCCGTCGAGGTCATGAACCACAGCACGATGGCACGTGAGAGCTGGGCCGTACAGTGGAAGCCCGGCGCAGGCGCCAAGGTCAGCAGCGCGTGGAACGGCACGCTGACCACGGCGGCCGATGGCACGCTCACGGTCAGAAACCTCGACTACAACCGCACCATCGCCCCGGAAGGCAGCGTCACCTTCGGATTCACTGCGACATCGACCGGCAACAACTTCCCGGTCGGCTCAGTCGGCTGCGTCACTCCGTAACCGCTGGCGCACGCGGCGCCGCTGCGCGGTGACCGCCCGCACGCCGTGACCCCACGGTCAGACGATCATCCGGTCGACTGGCCGACGTGACGGGAGATCATGGCCGGGTGATGCGTCGCCATAGGCTGTCCGATGCCGAGTGGGATCTCCTGCGGCCTTTGCTGCCGACACCCTCGACGGGCCGTCCTCGGTTGGACGACCGCACAGTCCTGAACGGGATTGTGCGGAAGTTCCGGACCGGTGTGGCCTGGCGGGACGTGCCCGAGCAGTACGGGTCGTGGGCCACTCTGCAGACCCGGTTCCGTCGCTGGGCCAGGGACGGCACCTTCGAGCGGATGCTGCAGGCGCAGGCGGACGCGGCCGGTGGCATCGACTGGCTCACCTTGGTCGACTCCACCGTCGTCCGTACCCACCACACGCCGCCGGTGCCCGAGAAAAGGGCTCCGCAACCGAGCGCTCGGCCGCTCGCGCAGCGGGCTGACCAGCAAAGTCCGCCTGGCGGTCGACGGACTCGGCGACCCACTCGCTCTGGTCCTCACTGGCGGGAAGACCCATGACTGCACTCAGTGCACCACCCTGTTCGACGCGATCCGGCGGCCCGGTTGCGCGTGGGTCGTCCCCGGATCCGGCCGGCGCACGTCATCGGCGACAAGGGGTACAGCTCGGAGGCGATCCGCACCTGACTGCGGCAGCGCAACATCACCCATACCATCCCCGAGCGCGCTGACCAGATCGCCGACCGACTCCGGCGCGGCCGTTCCGGTGGCCGTCCACCGTCGTTCGACAAGCAGTTCTACAAGCGCCGCAACGGCGTCGAACGATGCTGCAAAAAGCTGAAGCAGTGGCGCGGCATCGCAACGCGATACGACAGAACGGCCGAGTGCTAGCAGGCAGCCGTCACCCTCGCCTCGCTCCTCATGTGGGTGTGATCTTTGACATCGGTCCCTAACCGACCAGACGGCGACGCCAGCCCCACCGTCTTTCTGACCGACCTCACGGGACTGATCAGTCGCGAGCCATTTTTCCAGCTCGCCGGCAGTCATGTTGACAGCCTCGTCGAAGCGGTCGAGCGTGTCCTGCCGCTCCTGGTCGCTGGTCCCGGTCACGATCCGCCCCTTTTCTTCTTCCGGTCCAGTGACTCCGGACGGTGGACGGCCTTCTTGCCCGTCTTGGCGCTCTTCACCTCGTACTGCGGCTCTTCCTCCGAGGCGTCCACCGTCCGGCCGCCCGCCTCGGTCCGCCTATCGATCTTCGCGTTACAGAACCGTCGACCGTCTGCCCGTGGCTTTTCCAGGAGACGTCGTCCCCCTGGGACAGTTTCTTCCTCTTCTTGGTCATGGAAAGCTGCCTTCCGCTCGCCGACTGTTGCCGGACTCCGGGCCGGCGGGCGCCGGCCCGGTTCCGCCAGGATCGCGGCTGCGCGCCTTTCACGCGCGGCGGAGCGAAGGCGGGTACTCCGCTCGGCCCACGCCGGGTGAGGCTTTCCCGATGGCCGACCTGAGACCGTGTCCTACATGGTCAGTTTGAGGAATCGTCTGTAGCAGCAGAGAGCGGAAGCCAGTCCGAGAAGGGCCAGGTAGTTGCCTGGTTTCCGCTCGTAGCGGGTTCAGTCGGCGGTAGCCGCAGGAGCTGCAGAGTTCTCTGGTGCAGCCGGCCTCACCCTCCGGCTCTGGCCCAGATGACGAACCGTCGGTGCACGGTCGACTTCGACGCCCCGAAGCACGGCGGCAAGGCCCGCCGAGCGCACCCGCTGACCAGCACGTAGACGGTCGCCGCGAAGGCCGCCTCATCATCGATGTTCGCGACCCCACCGCCCTGCGGACGAACTCTGGCCGGCGGCAGTAACGGCCTCGCTATCTCCCGCAGTCCGTCCGGAACGATCCATCCCCACCGTCCACTTCCCATGAACAGCACAACCGCCGACTCGCCATGTAGGAGACGGTCTAAGCGTGGGCCACGACCACGACCTGGACGTCGTCTTCGTAGATGATCCGCCCTGGATCTGCGGATCGCAGGAGTTGGCAGTCGACGCCGTGGGCGGCCAGGACCTGGAGATAGCCGGGGACCCGTTCAAGGAGATGGGTGGCCGAAGGCTTGAACCATGCCGAGGCGCCGGGGTTGATCTCGTGATCGTAGACGGTGGGATCAACGGTCGAGGGGTCTGTGTACGCGGCGTTGTACCAGCTGTTGTTGCTCCGGCGGAAAGCTTCCTGCTGCTCCGTGAGCCTTCCCTCCCGCGCAAGGGTGTTGATGAGCCCGAAGACGCCGGTGAAACGTCCCCGCCGGTTCCGGTGCGGCGACTGGAACCGCACGTAGTGCACGACCTCACTGCCACTGTCAGCCAACTCCATGAACGCATCCTCCCACCCTCGCACCCGTGCAACGGCTGGCCCCTCCTGCTACCTCCCCGCACCGCCGCGTCAGTTGGTGCTGAGGACCTGGACCTCACCGACCCACGCCGTCCATGCGGTCTCGTGGGTCTCGGCGAAATCCCCGGAGGCGCCCAGCGCGGGGCGTTCCCGGCGATCGACCACGTCGCGGCGGCCCGGGTAGCGTCCGTCCGGCTTGTCGGAGGCGGGCCGTTTGGTAGCGGTGGCCGCCGTCCGGCGACATCGGCATGCCCTGCGCAGGGGGGTACGGGGTGCCGGGACCGTGGCAGGTGACCGTGGCGCCATCGCCCACCGGGCCGTGCTGACCTTCGCGGTCGCGGTGACCGTGACGCCGCCGGCCGTCGCGGATGCCGAGATGGGACCGGACGTCGTGGGGGACGGGTCCGTCCACATCCACATCGGCATCCCGACCACGTACTTCCCCGCCGCGCGAGGACTCGCCACGGCCGGACCGGTGAGCTTCATCGAGGCAGCGGCGCGGCGTGCACGGCTTCGGGGTCGATGTCCGGGGCGGCGTCCGGGGCCTGGCCGTCCGGCAGCCATACAGTCCGCGCCCCGCGCCTGCCCGCGCAGTACAGCCCGTAACCGCGCCCTTCTCCGACCGGTCGGGGCCCCTCCAGAACATGTTGTCCGGCGGCGGCTGCGGATCGAGCCGGGTGTACGTACACGTCGGCTTCGAGCTGCCACCGTCACAATCGCCGGCGGGCGTGGCCGCCGTGTCGCTGGCCGGGGCACCGGGCGGGCTGCCGCCGTCCGACGCGCAGACCGTGACGAACATCGTCGCGCCCTTGAAGACTCCGCCGCTGCGGCCGTCGTCCGCGTGCGCGGCCGGGGCGAGGACGCCCGCCAGCACCACCGCGGCTGCCGCCGCTCGCCTCAGCGGGGCCGGGCTCCGTCCGGGGTGAAGGATGATCCAGCGGACGGCTTCGCGCCGTCGTCGCCTCCCCCCGCAGCCCGTCAGGGCCAGCGCGAGCGGGCCTACGGAGTGACGGCCCCGCCCGACAGCTGGGGCCTCTCCAGCTTTCGGGGGCCCCGGAGAGCTGTACCCGTAGCCCGCTCTTCCAACTCGCCGGCCCTACTGGGCCGCGGAAGGTCGAGTCCCGCCCACCAGCGGCGTCCGTCTGGTGTGGTCTCGACGCCGACATCGCGGGGGCCGAGGGCGGCCACGGTGCGCATGTGCTCGGTGTCCCGGAGGACCTGGTCGTCGTCACCGGGCGGCATGTCCTGCCGGTGGCTGAGCGCCAGGATCAGCACCTGGTTCCGCTTCTCGTCGTCGGCCAGGTGCAGGGAGACGCGCCTGCCGCCGTCCTCCGCTGCCGAGCGGAACAGCAGTTCGACGACCTTCTGAGGTCGGTCGTCCTTCGGCCGGTAGCCCCAGCGGTGCAGTGCCTGCGCGACTTCCCGGCCCGCGCGGGCGGCAGCGGCCGGACTCGGAGTGAAGGCCCAGTTCCGTACGCTGCGGCCGCGGATCGTGACCGGGGCGGGGGCCTCGTGCTGCTCCGGCCGGGGAGGCTCAACGGGGCGTTTCGGCGGCGGCGGAGTCTTCGGCGGGAAGTCAGGACGGTGTGGCGGCACAGCAGCCTCCCGGCGGGGAACGGGGGTACCCATCGTAGAGCGGCCGCCCCAGGCTAGGGGTCGCTTTGGTCAACACTCGGGAGGCCCGTACTGCGACCACTCTGGGAGCCTGCCGGCAGTCTCACTGTGCACGGCAAAGCGTCGGGCCCCTCAACCCGTCTGAGGAAGCCTGACCGCAGTTTCGGCGGCGCGGCCGCCTAGCTTGATCTTTGACCTGTGCGGCAGGCCGCGGGGTGGTCGGCTTCTTGGCCCGGGACGCAGTGGTGCCCGTATTGCGGGGTGTGTGGACGTCGTGGCGTGGGGTGGGCCGGATGTTCCTGCGTCCGGGAGGTCGTCCGGGTCCGGGGCGGGCGGGTTTCGGTGCTCCGGCCGGGCAGGCGGTCTTGGCGCGGATGCGCCGGAAGTCGCGGCGGACGCGCGCTGGGGTGAGCCTGCCCACGGGAACGCGCCTCTCCCCTGGACGGTGCCGGTCGGCTGCCAGTGGCCGGGCGAGGGGGAGTTGGGTGCAGGCGGCGAGGATCAGCCAGGTCCAGCGGTCCGCTGCCTCGGGGGTGCGGATCTTCGGGCAGGTCCAGCCGAGGGTCTGCCTGAACAGCCGGAAGGTGTGCTGGACGTCGAAACGACGCAGGTATGCCTGCCGGAGCCGGTCGCTGTCGGCTGCGCTGGCACCGGTGCCCGACCACCACAGCCAGACCGGCTTCGGGGTGGCTCCGCTGGGAAGGTGCTCGATGTCCAGGCGGATCACGGTCCCCTCGACGACTGGAAGGGTGCCGTCGGCCGCAGCCCAGGACGAGCGGTGGGTGAGCTCGGGGCGGAGCCGGTCCCACGAACGTGCTCGGGCGGTGCCCGTAGAGGCGTGTGTTGGTGCGGTTTCGTTGTCTGGGTGCCTCAGGTGTCGGGCAGGTGTCGGGCTGTCCGAGGACGAACTCGCCGCCGTGCCGGGGGGCCGGCCCATGGTGTGAGGCTGCCGCGGCGGGGCCGGCCTGCGCGGGACACGGTCCGAGGCGTCCTGCGAGTAGTGAGCCACTTGCCCGCGGGTTAGGTCCTGTTGCGGAAGTCGATCTTGGTCATGGATGATCAGGGCCTGTCGGGCGTGGCGATCTGACGAACGGTCAGCGAGCTCAGCTGAGGCCGCCGATACGGCAGGGCATCAAACCCGGCCGTCCGCCGGCGTGGACGCGGCGGCAATTGACAGATGGCATACGGTGGCGCACTCGAACCGGTGCTCCCTGGCGAGACGTGCCGGAGCGTTACGGGCCGTGGGACCGGGTCGTTGACCTGTTCCGGCGCTGGCAGCGGGATGGCATCTGGGCGAGGATCGTCACCCGGCTCCAGGCCGAGGCGGACGCGCAGGGGCTGATCACCTGGGATGCGACCGTCGACTCGACCGTCTGCCGGGCGCACCAGCACGCCGCCGGGGCGGCGAAAAGGGGGACACGTGAGGCAACGCGGGAGGGTTCTCGAAGCTCAGAGGAGAACGCATTCCGCGAGACTACGCGGGATGCATCCCGCAGGCGCCTGCCGCCGCCCCAATCCGCGAGGCGGGGCGAACGTCGCCTGATGCGGCACTAGCCGGCGGCGTGCATCACGAACACTGACCAGGCGGCAGGGAAAACACCGAACAGGGAGGCGCCCGGCAGTACATATGCCCCATGGCAAACTTGGGTGTAATGTCTCATTTGGCCGCGTCGGCTGTGCCGCGCCCACCGGACGACGAAGAAGGCTTCCGCCCTCCGTGCCGCTCGGTCGGCTGAAGGATCGCCGAACTCATCCTCCACATCCGCCAGGCGGAAGGGTCTGCCATGAGCAAGGTCACCATGAGCGACGGGACGAGCATCTTCTACAAGGACTGGGGTCCGCGCGACGGCCGACCGATCGTGTTCCACCACGGCTGGCCGCTCAGCGCAGACGACTGGGACAATCAGATGCTGTTCTTCCTCGCGGAGGGCTATCGCGTGATTGCCCACGACCGTCGAGGACATGGGCGTTCCTCCCAGAGTCAGAGCGGTCACGAGATGGACACCTATGCCGCCGATGTGGCAGCGGTGACCGACGCTCTCGACCTGCGGGACGCCGTCCACATCGGCCACTCCACCGGCGGAGGCGAAGTCGCCCGGTACGTGGCGCGCGCAAAGCCGGGACGGGTCGCCAAGGCGATCCTGGTCGGAGCGGTGCCACCGATCATGGTGCGAACACCGTCCAACCCCGGCGGCCTGCCCATCGAGGTGTTCGACGGCTTCCGCGCGTCCCTCGTCGCCAACCGTGCGCAGTTCTACATCGATGTCCCCTCGGGGCCGTTCTACGGGTACAACCGGCCCGGCGCCGAGGTGTCCCAGGGAGTCATCGACAACTGGTGGCGCCAGGGTATGCGGGGAGCCGCCAACGCACACTACGAGTGCATCAAGGCGTTCTCCGAGACGGACTTCACCGAGGACCTCAAGGCGATCGACGTCCCCGTCCTGGTGGCACATGGCACCGACGACCAGATCGTGCCCTACGACGACTCGGCGCCGCTGTCGGTCGAACTCCTCAGGAACGGCCGGCTCAAGAGCTACGACGGTTTCCCTCACGGCATGCTCACGACGCACCCCGAGGTGCTCAACCCCGACCTGCTGGCCTTCATCAAGGAGTAGACAGCTCAGCCTTTGACCGTCGGCTCCCGACGGCGCACCGGACCTCCGGTGCGCCGTCACGGGCATGCGCGGGCCGAGCGGGGCGGGGGCGTTTCAGTCGGACCTCGTCTCCGGCTTCGGGCACCAAGCTCCCGAGTGGCGTGGGCCGCCTCCCGGGGTGAAGAGCGGCGTGCCCGCAGTCGGAGCGATTCGCCTTCGATCGCGGGCCGGCAGCCAGGGCGAGCCGGGTGAGTAACGGCAGCCCTTCAGGGACCGGAGTGACCGAGAAGCGGTGCGGGCCTCCTACCTCGCGCTCGTCGGACGCCCCGCTACGGAGCGTCCACCAGGATCCGCCCGTCGGCCGGGGTGCGGGAGGCGAGGCCGTTGGCGTAGAAGGATTCGACGCGGAACTGCTCCGTCGCGTTCGGGACGGCGTTCCTGCAGCTGGTACCGGCGCTCGAGCCCGACATCAGCTGGGAGCAGGGACCGGGCTTGGTGTCCGGCAGGCCCAGACTGTGGCCGATCTCGTGGGCGGCGATGCGGGTCTTGTCGTGCCCCTCGGTGACCGCCCGGCTGCCCAGTTCCACCCTGACCTGGCCGCCCGGGCGGACCGGTCCGAGTGTGGCCTGCGGCCAGCCGCTGGTGGCCACGATCTGGATCTCGGCGCGCGCGCCGGGCGCGGCCTCGACCAGCTTGACGTTGCCGACGTTCGCGTTCCACGAGGCGACCCCTGCCGCGATCGCCGCCTCCCAGCCGCCCGCACGACTGTCGTCGTATCGGAGTGTCACCACCGCTGCCGCTCCTTCCGCGACGTGCGGAGCCGGCGCCTGCGTGGCACTCGCCGCCGTGACGGTGGTCAGGGTGATCGCCGCGACGATGCCGGCTGTCTTCAGCGCTATCGAATTGAGCATTGCTGTCCCTTCACTCATGGGGGCTCGGCTCCGGACGGAGCCGAGAGTGCGGGAGGACGGTTGCTGCCAACCGGTCCGGCTGGAAGGCCAGTTGCCGAGTTTCCGGGAGCCGCAGAACCTATGCCCACCGAGAGGCTGTCGCCATGCTCCTGTCATGCGAGACAGGCCGGAAATCGCCCGTACGGATCGCAGGTCGGCAGCGTCTTCCCGTACCCGTCGGTCCACCCTTTCCCAGCCGTGGCCGGATAGGGTCGGCTTCCCACGGGCGCGGGACAGGAACGGTGCGCCCGTGGCGCGGTGGCGGCGCCGGGTTCCGGCGGCTCGTTCCGTACGCTGGGGGCATGCGCATGCGCCCCACCCTGAGCTGGACCCCCACCGAGGATCTGTCGCCGGGCACCACCGATCTGGAGCCGGTCGCCGACGCGCTGAGCAGGGGCGGTGTGCTGGTGCTGAGCGGGGCGGGTATCTCCACCGAGTCGGGCATCCCCGACTACCGGGGTGAGGGCGGGAGCCTGAGCCGGCACACCCCGATGACGTACCAGGACTTCACCGCCGACGCCCGGGCCCGTCGCAGGTACTGGGCGCGCAGCCATCTCGGCTGGCGTACCTTCGGCAGCGCCCGCCCCAATGCCGGGCACCGGGCCGTGGCCTCGTTCGAACGGCACGGCATGCTCTCGGGCGTGATCACCCAGAACGTCGACGGTCTGCACCAGGCCGCCGGCAGCGAAGAGGTCGTGGAACTTCACGGAGGCCTGGACCGGGTGGTCTGTCTCTCCTGCGGCAGCCTCAGCCCGCGCCGCGAGCTCGCCCGGCGGCTGGAGGAGGCCAACCAGGGTTTCGCGCCCGTGGCCGCCGTGATCAACCCGGACGGCGACGCCGACCTCACCGACGAGCAGGTCGGGGACTTCCGCGTGGTGCCGTGCACCGTCTGCGGCGGCATCCTCAAACCCGACGTGGTGTTCTTCGGGGAGGCCGTACCCGCCGAGCGGGTCGCGCACTGCCGCGCACTGGTCCGTCAGGCCACCACCCTGCTCGTCCTGGGTTCCTCGCTGACAGTGATGTCCGGGCTCCGGTTCGTCCGCCAGGCAGCCCAGGCCGGACAGCCCGTGCTGATCGTCAACCGGGATCCGACGCGGGGCGACCGCCACGCCGTCACCCGCATCGCGCTGCCACTGGGCGCGGCCCTGACCACCTTGGCCGGCCGACTGGGCATCCCCGTCGACGACGGGTCGGCCGGGGCCGGCTGAGCAGCCTGGTGGCGCCGGAGTTCGCGGCGCCGCACTTACGCCACGCTCGGTGAGAATTTTCGCCGCATGTGCATGCTCGCCTCATGTTCGTGCGCGGGTGTCATGAGTAGGCGTACTCGTGCCGTTCGGCCCTCCCGGCGCCATGCTGTGGCTTCCTGCCGAGTGACTGAGGAGTGAGTATGACGGGTGTACGGAAGACCGCGACGATGGCGCTGCTGACGGTGTTCGCGATCGCGGGTGCAGGCACGGTACCCGCCGCCGCGGCGACGGCCGGGGGACTGCTTCCCCATCCTGGCCCGGACGGCCTGGTGTGGGTGGAGGAGAGCAGGGGGGACGGCGGTGTCGCGTCGGGGGGTGCGTCGGACAGGTTGCCGACCGTGCTCACGGTGGCTTGTGAGGGCGGCGGAGATGTGCGGGTGACGATGGAGTCGCAGGCAATCCAGGTTGCGGCGTTCGCGGTGGACTGTCCGGTGGGCCGTGCGGGCGTGGGCTCGGTGGCGATGGACCCGGGGGTGGTGCGCTGGGGGTCGTTCTCCGTAGAGGTCGACGCCTCCGAGGACGACGTCCGGTGGGCGTTGACCGTGACACAGCCCGAGTAGGGCGTCCGGGTTGCCGGAACGGCCGGTCGGCTCGTTCTCGTACGCTGCGGGACCGCTGCTCCTTCCGTTGAGCGTCGTACGGCAGGATGAGGCCATGAGCGTAGTCAAGATCAATGTGCTGACCGTCCCCCAGGAACAACGCGAGACGCTGGAGAAGCGCTTCGCGTCCCGGGCCCATGCCGTCGAGAGCTCCGACGGGTTCGAGTGGTTCGAGCTCCTCCGGCCCGTCGAGGGCACGGACGACTACCTCGTCTACACGCGGTGGCGCGACGAGGCGTCCTTCCAGGCCTGGATGGAGGGTCCGATGAAGGCGGCCCACCAGGGAGGCGGCGCCGGCGGCGGCGACCGCCCGAAGCCGGCGGCCAGTGGGTCGACGGTGTGGTCCTTCGAGGTCGTGCAGCAGGCCGGTCCGGCCGGCGCGTAGGAGCCGTCGGGTGTCCTGCCCGGCCAGGACACCCGACGCCACCGGTCCGCCGCGCCGGTTCTCCCTGGCCGGTACCGGCGGTCTGATCCGGTGCTGTCACATCACGCGTACTCCTCCGGCCTCGCCGGAGAGCCTGCCGCCTCCGTCACCCGTCGCCGGAGCCCGGGTCAGCCTCAGGGCGCACGCGGTCTCCTCCCGGCGGTGGATCCCCCGGGACCTGGGCGTTTTTAAGATCATCACTAGGGGCCGGTGACCGGCCGGGAATCTGATCGACACGTGCGCCGCCGCGCGGGTGGAGAACGAACCGACGGGGACCGGTGGACAACAACATGACACTGCTGGACGTACTGCTGAGCGCGGTCCGTGAGGTTCCCGGACAGGTCGTCGTCCATGTCCGCGGCGACGGGAGCGAGCTGACCGTCACTCTGCGCGAACTCCTCGACGACGCGCTGCACGTGGCCGGCGGCCTCCGGGAGGCCGGCGTCGTGCCGGGGACCTGTGTGCCCTTGCTCGCCGACCGCAGCGAGGACTTCCAGCCCATGTTCTGGGGCGCGCTCGCCGCCGGTCTCGTCCCCGTGCCGCTCGCTCCCGACGCCCGGCGTGTCCTCCCGGTCTGGGAGCACCTGGGCCGGCCTCCCGTCGTCGTGGACGCGGCGACCAGTGCGGTGGCCGGTGAACTTCCCGGTGACGTGAGCGTTCTGACGCTCGGTGTGCTGCGGCAGGGGCCGGTGCTGCGGGAACCCGTCGTCGCCGGGCCGGACGACGTCGCCTTCGTGCAGTTCTCCTCGGGGAGCACCGGTGCACCCAAGGGGGTGGAGGTGACCCATGGTGCGGTGCTGGCCAATCTGGAACAGATACGCAAGGCCTCGGCGCTCGGTGCGGACGACGTCGTGGTCAGCTGGATGCCGTACTTCCATGACATGGGGCTCATCGGTACCCACCTCGCCCCGCTGGCCGCCCGGGCCAAGCAGGTGAAGATCGGGCCGCTGTCGTTCGCCAAGCGGCCCCGGATGTGGTTCGAGGTGGCGGACCGGCACCGGGCCACCGTGCTCTCCGCGGCCAACTTCGCCCTGGCGCTGGCCGTCCGGCGGGTTCCGGACGAGGTCATCGCACGGCTGGACCTGTCGGCCGTACGGCTGATGCTGGTGGGCGCGGAGCCGATCGCGCCCGCGGTGTGGCGGGAGTTCGCCGACAGGATGCGCCCGGCCGGGCTGGATCCGTCGGCGGCCCAGCCGGTCTACGGGCTGGCGGAGGCAACGCTGGCGGTGACGTTCCCGCCGCCGGGGGAAGTGGCCGAGCCGCTGGTTCTGGACCGGGAATCGCTGAGCCGGGGTGTGGCGGTGGACTCGGTGGCGGGCGAGGGGGCCGTCGAGCTGATGGATGTCGGGCTTCCGGTGACGGGCTGCGCCGTGCGGATCGTCGACGACGGGGACGCGGATCTCGGGGACCGGCGGATCGGGCACATCATGGTGAGCGGTCCTCAGCTGGCCCGCGGCTACCACGGGCTTCCCGGCGTGAGCGCCGGTGTGTTCGCGGGCGGGTGGCTGCGTACCGGCGATCTCGGGTTCCTGCGGGACGGACGGCTGTGCGTCACGGGGCGGCACAAGGACGTGCTGTTCCTGAACGGCCGGACCTTCCACGCCCCGGACATGGAGGCGGTCGCGGCGGCGACGCCCGGGCTGCCGCCCGGTGCTCCGGCGGTGATCGGCTCGACCGATCCTGTGACCGGTGGGGAACGCGTCGTGGTGTTCGTCCCGTGGGCCCGGCCGCCGGGCGAGGCGGCGGAGGTGCTCGAACGGGTCGCCGCCCGGGTGCGCGAGGCGCTGCTCCACGACGACGTACGGGTGCTGGCCCTGCCCCCGGGGGCCTTTCCCCGTACGACGAGCGGGAAGCTGCAACGGCAGCGGCTGCGGGAGCGGTTCGAGGCGGGCGACCGGGGCCCGGGGAAGGCTGTCGCGTCTTCGACCGGTGCGGGGCCCGGGTCCGCGTCTCCTGTGCCTCCCGCACCGGCCGCGGCGCCCCGGTCGCGGGCCGCGGCCGAACAGGCCGTACGGGAGGTGTGGGCGCGTGTGCTGGGGCGGGCCGCGGGGTCGATCGGGCGGCACGAGCCGTTCGAGAGCCTCGGGGGGACGTCCCTCAAGGCCATGGAGGCTCTCGTGGCGCTGGAGGACACGTTCGGGCTGACGCTGCCACCGGCGGTGATACGTGACCACGGCACGGTCGCCGCACTCTCCGGTCATCTTCTGGCCACTGTTCCCGCACTCCCGTCGGCCGCGCCTGGGAGTGCGCAGCCCGGCGGGAGGGCCGGGGCCGGTTCGGACGCGTCAGCGGCCGTCATCGGGATGGCGTGCCGGTTCCCCGGCGCCGACACGCCCGACGCCTTCTGGGACCTGCTCATCGACGGGCACGACGCCGTCACCCCCGTACCGGACGGGCGATGGGACGACCCCGGGACCCGGCCCGCAGCGGCCCGGAAGCGCTGGGGCGCTCTGCTCGACGACCCCGCCGGTTTCGACGCCGGCTACTTCGGCATCGCCGAGGACGAGGCCCGAGCGCTCGATCCGCAGGCGCGGCTCTTCCTCGAACTCGCCCATGAGGCCCTCGAACGTGCCGGATACGCGGGGCCCCGGCGGCGCGGGCGCAGGATCGGGGTCTTCGCGGCCGTCGGGGAGAGCGGCTACCGGGAGGTGCTGGACCGTGCCTCGGCCGACGGGTCTCCCCTGTCCGCCACGCTCACCGGGAACCTGCCCAGCCTCGTCGCCGCCCGCGTCTCCCAGTGCCTCGACCTCGACGGTCCCGCGCTCGCCGTGGACACCGCGTGCTCGTCGGGGCTGGTGGCGCTGCACCTGGCGCGGCGCAGCCTCCTGGACGGGGAGTGCGATCTCGCCGTGGTCGGCGGGGCCAACCTCCACCTGACGTCCACCGGTCACCGTCTGCTGGAGGAGGCTCAGGCCCTCTCCCCCACCGGCCGCAGCCGCGCCTTCAGTGCCGACGCCGACGGCTTCGTGCCCGGTGAGGGCGGCGCGGCCGTCGTCCTGACGCGCCTCGATGCCGCTCGCACCGCCGACGACTCCGTACTCGCGGTGGTCCGGGGCACGGCCGTCAACAACGACGGCCGTTCGATGAGCCTCATGGCCCCCAACCCGCTGCGGCAGCGCGAGGTCATCAGCCGGGCGTACGAGGCGGCCGGTGTCGATCCCGCTTCGGTCACCTATGTGGAGGCTCATGGAACGGGCACGCCCGTGGGGGATCCGATCGAGTTGCGCTCGCTCGCCCACGCGTTTCCCGCACGGGCCGACGGCGAGCCGCGGCTGCTCGGTTCGGTGAAGACGAACATCGGGCATCTGCTCAACGCGGCCGCCCTGCCGGCTCTGGTGAAGGTCGTGCTGGCTCTGCACCACCGCAGGCTTCCTCCGTCGCTGCACCACGCGCCTGCCTCGCCGGGCCTCGCGCCCGCCGGTTTCTCCGTGGTGACCGAGGCCCGGGACTGGACCGCTTCCGGGCCGCTCGTGGCGGGCGTCAACGCGTTCGGTTTCGGCGGCACCAACGCGCACGCCGTGCTGGAGGAGGCCCCGCCCCGCACCCCGTACGAGGGCGCCTCGGCCGGGCCGCATCTGCTGACGCTGTCGGCCCGGAGCGCGGACGGGCTGCGGGAGGCGGCAGCGCGGCTCGCCGCCCACCTGGACGGCCATCCGGAGCTGGGCGAAGGGGATGTCTGCCTGACCGCGAGCACGTCCCGGGACGACGGCCCCTACCGGCTGGCGCTCGTCGCGGACGGTGATCTGCGTGCCAGGCTCACGGCACGTGTCCCGCATGGGGAGGCTGCCGTCCGTTCGCGGCCGCGGCTCGTCTTCCTGTTTCCCGGGCAGGGCGCGCAGTTCCCCGGGCGGGACCGGGCGCTGTACCGTACGGCGCCGGTGTTCCGGGACACGCTCGACGAGGCGTCCGCGCTCCTCGGGCCGGTGTGTGGGCGGCCCCTGGTGGACTGGGGCCTGGATCCGGAGGCGGGCGCCGACGCGCAGGCCATGACGGAGGTGGCGCAGCCGCTGCTCGTCGCCTCCGGGATCGCGCTCGCCCGGCAGTTGCGGGAGTGGGGCGTGGAGCCCGACGCGGTCGCCGGACACAGTGTCGGGGAGATCGCCGCCGCCTCTGTCGGCGGGGTGCTCACCCTGCGGGACGCCGTACGGTTCGCGGCCGAGCGCGGCCGTCTCATGGGCGCGTTCACCGAGCCCGGCGCCATGATCGCCGTCCGCGGCGATGAGGAGGCCGTCGCCGCGGTGGTGGCCGGGGCGGACGGTGACCTCGCCGTGGCGGCGTACAACGGACCCGGGCTCCAGGTTCTCTCCGGTTCCGTTCCCGCCGTGGAGCGCGCTGCCCGCGACCTCGGTGCCCAGGGCATCGCCGTACGGCGTCTGCGGGTCTCCCGCGCCTTCCACTCACCGCTCATGCGCCCGATCGCCGAGCGGCTCGCCGACGCGGCACGTGCGCTCACCCTTCATGACCCGTCCGTCCCGCTGATGAGTACGGTCACCGCCGCGTGGCAGCCGGTCCTGGACCCCGAGTACCTGCGCGAACACGCCCTGCGGCCGGTGCTGTTCGGAGCCGCCGTGGAACGCATGGCCGGCGAGGGGTACGACACGTTCGTGGAGGTCGGGCACGGGGCGCCGCTGTCCGGCGCGGCGCGGGCGGCGGCGGCCGCGGGCGCAGGGCAGGGGGCGGTCCCCGAGGACCTCCTGGCCGGGGGAGGGACGGCCGGTGCCGTGATGGTGATCCCCGCTCTCCCCGGCGGTGCCGACGCCAGCACGCCGGGCGGTGACGGGCGCCGGGCGCTGCTGGAGACCATCGGGCGGCTGTGGTCGCGTGGTGTGCCGCTGGACCGCACCACACTCCACGCGGGCCACCACCGGGTTCCCTTGCCCACCTACCCCTTCCGGCGCGACCGGTACTGGGCCGATCCGCCTGTGCGTCCGCTCCTGCACCAGGTCCTGTGGGAGGACTCCACGCTGCCCGCGACGTCGGCGGAGGCTGCGGCGGCGGTGCGTTCCGTGCTGTTGACCGGCCCTGACGCCGCGTCCGTCAGCCGGCTCGCCGGGCAGCTCTCCGCCGAGGGCATCCGACTGCACACGGGGGGCGAGGCTCCGCCGGACGCCGTGGTGCTGGTGGCCGGTCCCGCACCCGCCCACGAGGACGCCGACGCACTCGGCCGGGCGCAGGAGACCGCGCTGGCCGCCTTCGGGGAGGCTCTCGCCCGGCTGGACGAGACCCGGGCGAACCGGATGGTGGTGCTGACGGAGGACGTCCACACCACCGGGGCCGTGTCCGAGCGTCCGCGGCCGGCCCATGCGGTGCTGGGCGGGCCGTTGCTGGCTCTGCCGCAGGAGACGCCGGGCTGTTCGGCCACCGGTGTCGACCTCTGTTCGCTGGACACCCCGGCCCAGCGGCTGGCCGCCGTACTCGCCGAACTGCGGGCGGGCGGCACCCCTGGCGGGGCCACCACGGTCGCCTGGCGGGCGGGCCGCCGGCTCACCCGCGGCGTCGCGCCTCTGGCGCCGACGGGTGCGGCGACGTCCCCGCCGCCGCCCGACGGCACCTTCCTCATCACCGGAGGCGGCGGCGGGATCGGGGGCGCACTTGCCCGGGACCTCGCCGGAAGGGGCCGCCCCACCCTCGTACTCGCCGGGCGCTCCCCCCAGCCCCCCGCGGGGCTCGTCGAGGAGCTCCGCGCCATGGGCGCGACCGTCCACTACCGCATGGCCGATGTGTCGGTGGAGCGGGACGTCGACCTGCTTCTCGCCCAGCTTCCCCGTCTGGACGGCCTCTTCCACGCGGCTGGGGTGGTCCGCCCCGGCACGCTGCGGAACAGAGACGCGGAAGAGTCCGCTCACGCCTTGTCCGCCAAGACCCGAGGCACGCTGCTGCTCTCCCAGGCCCTGCGACGGCACGGGCTCGCCCCGGCCGTGTGTGTCACGTTCTCCTCGGTCTCCGCCCTGCTGCCCGGCCTGGCGGGCGCGTTGGGCGACTACGCGGGTGCCAACGCCTTCCTCGACGCGTTCGCCGCGTCGGAGCGGCAGGCGGGCAGGCCCTGGCAGTCCGTGAACCTCGCCGCGTTCGCCGAAACGGGCATGGCCGCCGCGCTCGGCGCAGGGGCGGGGCAGGGTTCCGCCGCCGGACAGCGGGCCGGCGGCAGGCCGGTGGCCACCGCTCCCGCGCTCGCGGCACTCCGTACGGCGTGGGGCGTCGACTCGGCACAGCTGCTGCTGGCGGATCTGGCGCCATCGGACCGCGGCACCGAGGTCTCGGCGAACGCGGCGCCGCTGTCGGCACCGGGGTCCGTACCGGACGCACAGCCGCAGTCCCTCCCGTCTTCCACCGAGCGGTCCGCAGCTGCCGTTACGCGTACGGGCACGGGCACCGCCGCGCTGTTGCGCCGGCTCCTGGCGGCGGCGTTGCGGCTGCCTCCCGCCGAGATCCCCGACGACGCGCCCTTTCTCACCCTCGGCCTGGACTCGCTCGCCGCCGTCGACCTCGTCCGGCAACTGGAGCGGGAGCTGGGCGCCTCCCTGCCCGCCACGCTCTTCTTCGAGTTCCGGACCGTCCGCGAACTGGCCGCGCACCTCGATGCCCCGGCCGACGCGCCACCGGCGCCCCCGGCGGCCCCCTCCTCCGTCGCGGACGGGGTGCCGTTCCCGCTCACCCCCGTCCAGCTGGCCCTGCACACCAGCGGCCGGCTCCACCCGGACATCCCGGCCCACGGATATGTGCGCCAGACCGTCCAGGGCCCCCTCGACAGCGAGCTCCTCGGCCGCGCGCTCACCGCGCTCGCCGACCGCCACACCATGCTGCGGGTCCGCGTCGAGGACCGCACGGACGAGAACGGCACGAACGCCCCCCGGCAGTACATCGCGCCGCCCACCGACCTGTTCGCCTGGTATGAGGTGCGGGAGTGCCCCGACCGTCTCGAGGACCTCGAGAACGCCCTGCGCAACCGGCCGTTCGACCTCTCCGCCGAGCCTCCCGTGCGCGCGGTCCTCGCCCGGCAGAGCTGGGACCTGGCCCATCTGGTGCTGGTGATCCACCACACGGCCGGTGACGGCTACAGCCTCAATGTCCTCGCCGAGGAACTCTGGTCGCTCTACACGGCTCTCGCCCACGGGCAGGACCACGTGGACGAGCCGTCGCTGCCGGCTCTCGCCACCGACTTCGCGCGGTACCGCGCCGCTGTCGCAGAGGAGCGTTCCTCCGCGGCCGGTGCCCAGGCTCTCGCCGACGGCCTGCGCTACTGGTCGGACCGGCTGGCCACCCGGGGCGAGGAGCTGCGGCTGCCGTACGACGGTGATCCCGCCGCCCTCCCGACCGCTCCCCTGGCCTCCCGTCAGAGCGCCCTCGACGCACAGCTGACCGCCGCGCTGGAGGAGCGTGCCGCGGCGCACGGCGTGAGCCTGTTCCATCTGCTGCTCGCCGCCCATGTGCGGTGTCTGGGCCGGTGGAGCGGACAGCGCGAGGTCCCGGTGAACGTCGCCCGCGCCCGGCGGGACGTCCGGCTGCCGGGCCTGGACCGGCTGGTGGGACCGCTCGCCGACACCCTCCCCCTGCTGTGCGAGGCCGACCCGGACGAGTCGGTGTGGGACCTCGCCGCGCGGATCGGGCAGCTCTGGCTGGAGGGCGAGCGGCATGCGGCGCCCACCAGTCTCGACCTGGCCCGGCTGCTGCCGGGGCGCCCCGCCGGGGCCGGGCCGCGGACGGTGAGCCCGGCCGGTTTCAGCTTCGCCCGCTTCCCGGCGGCCCTCGACGCGCGGTGCCCGGTGACCGTGCGGCCGACCGCGGCCGGGACCGGGACCCCCGCGACCCGCCTCAGCCTGCTCTGCTGGCAGGACGGCCCGGTCCTGCGCTTCTCGTGGAACTTCCCCGTCCACCTCTTCGACGCGGGGACGGTGGCCCGTCTGGACCGCGACTTCCACGACGAACTGACCGCCCTGGCCGGGGCCGAGACCGCCCGCCCCGGGACCGGCTCCGCCACGATCGTGGAGCGGCTGCTCGCCCGGTTCCGGGCCACCCCGGACGCGGTCGCCGTCGATACGGGCGCCGAGACCCTGACGTACGCCGGACTCGACCGCGCCTCCCACGCCCTCGCGGCCCGGCTCACGGCCCACGGCGTCACTCCGGGAAGCCTGGTCGGACTCCTGACCGAACCCGGCGCCGACGCCGTCGTCTCGGTCGTCGCCGTCCTGCGCGCCGGGGCGGGCTGGGTGCCGCTGGACTCCGGCCACCCGACCGCACGCCTCGCGGACCAGCTCGACCGCTCCGGTGCCCGTACGGTTCTCTGCCACGCCGCCACCCGTGCGGCGGGCGAGGCCCTCGGTGACGGCGTCGCCCTGGTGTCCGCCGACATGACGGAGCCCGCCCCGCAGGGGGCCGCCGACGAGCCGGCGGGGCCCGTCGACGCGGACTCGATCGCCTACGTGATCTTCACCTCCGGCTCCACCGGGCGCCCCAAGGCCGTGCCCATCACCTACCGTTCGATGGAGAACTACCTCTCCTGGGCCATCTCCACCTTCGGGTACGACGAGCACGACCGTCTCGCCCAGACGGCGTCGCTCTGTTTCGACGCCTCCGTCCGCCAGCTCCTCGCCCCTCTGCTCGTCGGCGCGGCCGTGGTGACGGTGGACCGGGACCTCCTGCGTGATCCCGGCCTCCTGCTGACGCATGTCGAACGCACCCGGATCACGGTGTGGAGCTCCGTACCCACCCTCTGGGAACAGCTCCTCGCCGCCTCCGAGGAGCGGGTACGGCACGGCGCGCCACGGCCGGACCTGTCCTCCCTCCGGTGGATCCACGTCGGCGGCGAGGCCCTGTCGCCCGCCCATGTGCGCCGCTGGTTCGATCTCTTCGGCAGCGGACAGCGCATCGCCAACCTCTACGGGCCGACCGAAGCGACCATCAACACGACCTGCCACATCATCAGCACCCGGCCCGGTGACCACGTGCGTCAGCTGCCCATCGGCCGTCCCGTGGCCGGGACGGAGGTCGAGGTCGTCGGGACCGGCGGGGAGGTGCGGCAGCCCGGCGAGGCCGGTGAGCTCCTCATCGCGGGGATCGGCCTGACCTCCGGGTACCTCGGCGAACCGGCCCTGACCGAGGCTGCGTTCACGAACCGGCGGGGGCGGCGCTGGTACCGCAGCGGCGACCGGGCACGGGTTGCCGAGGACGGCACCCTGGAGTTCCTCGGACGTCTGGACGACCAGGTGAAGGTCCGTGGCAACCGGGTCGAGCCCGGCGAGATCGAGGCCGTGCTCCGAGCCCGTGCGGACATCGCCCAGGCCGTCGTCCTCCTCCAGGACGGCCGCCTGGTGGCATTCGTGACCCCGACGCCGGGAGCGTCCGGCGCGGACGCCGTGGCGCTTCGGCTCTATCTCGCGGAGACGCTGCCGCCGTACATGCTTCCGTCCCGCATCACCTTTGTCGGCAGGATGCCGCTCACCGGCACGGGCAAGATCGACCGGCGTGGGCTGCTCGCCCTCCGGGCGGGTGCTCGGGGGGAGGGCGGCGACGAGCCGGCGGGGCCCGGGGACGGCTCCCGTACCGCGCCCCTGACGCCGACCGAGGTCCGGCTGGCCCGAATCTGGTCCGTGCTGCTCCAGGCCGACGACGTGTGCCGCGAGGACGACTTCTTCGCTCTGGGCGGCGACTCCCTGCTCGTACTGGAGGTGTTCGCCCGGCTGGAGAAGGAGGGCGGGCCGCTCCCCCGGCCGACCGTGATCTACCGTCACCGCACCCTGGCCGCCCTCGCCGGCGCCGTGGACGCGGCCGCCGCGGACCCCGCTGACCCGCCCGTCACCGCCGTGGGCCCCTCGCTCCGGGACGCGGGGGCGGACGGGGCCGGCCCCCTGCCCTTCCCTCTCACGCCCACCCAGCGGGGCTTCCTGCTGGCCGAGGCCATCGCGCCGGGTGAGGCATCGTCCTGGCTCACGCAGCTGCGCCTGCACGGCCCGCTCGACACCGCCCGGTTCCAGCTGGCGGTGGACGCCCTCGTCGTACGGCATCCCATGCTGCGCACCGTCTTTCCCGCCGGAGCACGCCCGGCCGTCCAGCAGGAGCTGCCGCCGTCGCTGCGCCTGCCGGTCGACTTCGAGACCGTCGTCGGACCGCACGGCATCGACGACGCGACCGCCGCCGAACGCAGGCGCCGCTTCGAACCCTGGGCCTGGCCCCTGCTGCGTCTGCGGGTACTCACCCTCGCCCCCGAGGACCACGTCCTGCTGGTGCACGCGCACCACATCATCGGTGACGGCTACAGCGCGGCACTCCTGATCCGGGAGTTGACGACCGTGTACGACGCGCTGTCCCGCGACGAGGAGCCGGCTCTGGCCCCGCTGCGCAGCACGTTCCGCGACCACGCCGCCCGTCTGGCCGTACGGACGGACGCGACCGCCCCCACCGGTGCCGATGCCGACGCCGTCACGCCGGCGACGACGCGCGACGGGAGCCGGTGGGCGCTGCTGAGCGCGCCCTACCGCCCACCGGTCCTGAGCGCGGGCACCGACCGGAGCAGCGGTAAGGCGAACCGCCACGCGCCGTTCCTCACCGACGGGTTCACCATCGGGGCCGACCAGGTGGAGAGGCTGCGCGGCCTCGCCTCCCGCACCGGCGCCACCCTCTACGCCCCCGTGCTGACCGCCTACTACCGGGCGCTCGTGGCCACGACCGGCCGGGAGGACCTGGTGCTCGGTCTCGCCGTCAGCGGCAGGGACCTCGCCCTGCCGGACGCACACCGGGTGTTCGGCCCCTACGCCACGGCCGTACCCCTGCGGCCGGCCGGTCCGGACTCCGGGCGGCCGTCGGGCGCGGACTTCGAGGACGATCTGCGGCGGATCGTCGCCGATGCGACGTCGGCGCAGGTCCACGACGGTCCCGTGCCGCCGCTGCCCGGCGGGCTGCCCCTGGCCTCACAGTTCTTCTTCACCTACCTGGACTTCTCCGCTCTGGGGCCGGAGAGCGGGCGGACCCTCACGGTCGGCCGTCAGGACAGCGCCGGCGAGTACGCCCCGCCTCCGGTCGGTACGGAAGTGTTCCTGGCAGCCGGCCTGGACTCCGGGCGGCTGCGGCTCACCGTCCGCGCGTCGGCGGCCGCGTTCACGCCGCGGGCGCTGGCCGCGTTCACGGAGGCGGTACGGGATGCGCTGACGTGCGCGGCGGCCGCGCCGGTGCCGAAGCAGCGGCGCGCCGGGAGCCGGACCGTGGCGAGCCCGAGCGGTCCCGGCCAGGAGCCGTGCATGGATGCCGCACTCATCGGCTACCTGCCGTCCCCGGCCCACCTCGCCCGGCTGGCCCGCCTGCCGGAGTCGGCGCTGCCCCGCGAGGAGCTGCGCACCCTGCTCTTCCCGGACGGGCGCCCACGGCTCCTCGAAACCCTGAGCACCCCGCTGGGGCGTTCGGGCTTCGTGTGCGTGCCCCTGTTCGCGGACGAACTGGCGCCTGGATCCGCCCTGCTGGGGCACACCGCACACGGCGTGGAACTCGCCTCGTCCTTCGGCGCCCGGTCCGTCTCGCTCGCCGGCATGATCCCTTCGCTCACCGGCTACGGGTTCGATGTCCTGCGCGCCCTCGGCACCAGCGCAGCGGCCACGGCCGTGACCACCGGCCATGCGGCGACCGTCGTCTCCGTCGTCAAGACCGTCCACGCCGCGCTCGACGCCACCGGGCAGAAGCTGGGTTCCCTCACCGTCGCGTTCGTGGGGCTGGGCTCCATCGGTTCCTCCTCGCTGGAGCTGCTGCTCGGCCAGGCGGAGTCCCCGCCCGCCCGGCTCCTGCTGTGCGACGTGGCGGGCAGCGGACCGCGCCTGAAGGAACTGGCCGAACGCCTCCGCGAACGCGGTCTCGCCGACGCCGTCGACGTACTCGCGTCGGACGGGGGGCTGCCCGACGCGGTGTACGGGGCACGCCTGATCGTCGCGGCGGTCAGCGGCGGCGGCACGCTCGTGGACGTCGACCGTCTCGAACCCGGTACGACGGTGGTCGACGACTCGTTCCCGCACTGCTTCGACACCGGGCACGCCATGAGCCGGATGGGCCGGGCGAGGGATGTCCTGGTCGTGGGCGGCGGGCTGCTGAGCGTCGGAACCGTCGAACGGCAGGTGGCCGACGGTCTGCCCGCCGCCGCGGTGGCCGGATACCTCGCGCAGCCCTCGCTCCCGGGGACCATCGCCTCCTGCCGGCTGGAGTCCCTGCTCCACGCTTCCGGAGCGGACGTACCCCTCGTTCGCGGGCCGGTCGGCGCGGCCACCGGCCTGGCCTACTGGGTGGCGGCGGAAGCGGGCGGAACGGACGCGGCGCCGCTCCATCTGCTCACCCACACCATCGACGTGGCGATGGCCCGGCAGATCCCGGGCAGGGCATTCCCGGAATGAACGGAGAAATCGTCTCTCCGCGCGCAGTGCCGGGACGATCTGGCGATGAGGTCTTCGAGACCTCGACGACCTGGACCAGCCGCTCCGGTACGCACTGCCGGTCGGCCGCCACCCGGCGACGCCCGTGGTGGAGGAACTGCGGCCGGGCGGCTAGGCGAGCGCGTCGAGGGCTACCTTCGCGGCTCCGGCGATGAGGGCGTCCTGAGGTTCGGCGTTCTTTGTGTCGCGGCGGGAGAGAACGGCGAGCGCGATCGGGGCGGCGCCGGCCGGAGGCCACACGATGGCGATGTCGTTGCGGGTCCCGTAGCCGCCGGTGCCGGTCTTGTCGCCGACCTCCCAGCCACGGGGCGTGCCCGCGCGGATGGTGTGGTCGCCGGTGGTGTTGCGCTTCAGCCAGTCGGTGAGCACGGCCCGCTTTTCGGCGGGGAGGGCGGATGCGAGGACGTACGCACGCAGGTCCGTGGCCAGGGCGCGGGGTGTGCTGGTGTCCCGGAGGTCGCCGGGGGTCCCGTCGCTGAGGGCGACTTCGTAGCGGTCGCAGCGGGTGACGCGGTCCCCGACGCCGCGCAGGGCGTCCTGGAGGCCCCTGGGGCCGCCCAGTTCGCGGAAGAGCAGGTTGGCGGCGGCGTTGTCGCTGTACCGGATGGCCGCGTCGCACAGTGCCCGCAGCGTCATGCCGGTGGCGACATGCTGTTCGGCGATGGGCGAATGGCTGACGAGATCCTCCTTGTCATAGCGGACGAGGCGCTCCATCTCCGGAAGGGTCTTCTTCGCCAGTACGGCCCCGGCGAGGAGAGCTTTGCAGGTGGAGGCGTAGGCGAACCGTTCGTCGGGGCGGTGGGCGATGATCCGTCCGTCGCCCGTGTCGACCGCGTACACGCCCAGCCGGGCGTCGAACGTCCGCTCCAGTCCGGCGAAGGCGCGGTCCGTACGGGGCAGGGCCGAGGGCGACCGCGTAGGTGCGGGGCCGGAAGGGCTCGGCCCGCTCCTCCCATCGGTGGCGGTGTCCGGTCCGGCCGTCGAACAGCCGGCGAGCGGGAGCAGGGCGGCACCGGCCAGCGCGGCGAGCGCGGAACGGCGTGAGACATGGGCGTGCGTACGGAAGGGCACGGCGGAGGGCCTCTCTCGGCGGTGGTCGTGCAGCGCGGTCGCCCGGTCGCGGCCGGGCTCCGGTGCCAGGTGCGGGCCGCGTCGTCGGCCTTTGCGGAGTCAAACCCGCAGTCGGCCGGCATGTCGAATACGATCTCGGCATAGGAGTGATTCGCCCGCCATATCGCCGCATGCCAGGGAGAGGGAGTGCTGACGCAACGGCACCTGGAGATCTTCGTCGCGTTGGCGGAGGAGGAGCATTTCGGTGCCGCCGCCCAACGGGTGGGGATCACGCAGCCGCCGCTCTCCCAGGGGCTGCGCCGACTGGAGGCGCTGCTCGGCGTCCGCCTGTTCGAGCGGGAGCGCGGGGTGTTCCTCACCGAGGAGGGCGCCCTGCTGCTGCCGCACGCCCGCAGAGCTCTGGCCGCCCTGGCGGAGCTTCGTGAGACCGGCGCCCGCGAACACGCGGACGGCCGCCGCCTGCGGCTGGGGCTGGCCCCCGAGGTGCCGGCACCCCTGGCGGCCGATGTGGCGGCCGCCCCGGTCCGGGCGGGTGACCGGGTCCGCATCAGCACGGTGACGGCTCCCTCCGCGACCCTGCTCTCCGATGTCGCGTCGGGCCGCCTGGACCTCGCCGTGGTCCGGCACCCCTCCGTCCTGCACGGCCTCGCCGCCGGGCAGGTGATCCTGCTGCCGACCTGGATCCTCACACCGGCCCGTTCGGCGGAGTCCGGTGGTGCGCCTGCGGGTACCTCGCCCCGGCGGCTGCCCGTCGCGGTACGCCCCCGAGGCGAGGCGCCCGCCGCCCATGACCTGTTCGTCGACACGCTGGCGAGCCGGGGCCGCCGGGTGGAGACGGTGGTGGTCACCGACGAGCGGGCCGGGCTGGCGCTGGTGGCGGCGGGCCAGGCCGTCCTGGTCACGGCGGACGAAGCGCTGACGGCCTCCCAGGTCGAGCGGCGGCGGGCGACCGACCCTCCCCTCCCCCTGCGGCTGCGAGTGGTCTGGAATCCCCGGCGCTCCGGTTCCGGTTCCGGGGATCACGCCAAGACGGCACAGCTGCTGGAGGACGTCCTCGCCCGTAAAAAGGCGGCACGGTGAACGCCCCGCCGCGCTCCGGCGGGGTGGAGCGGACCATCCGCTCCCTGTTCGACGACGCCGGCGTCCGGGGCTGGCTGCACGTGGCGGAACTGGACCGCCCCTCGGCCCGCGTGGCTCTCGACCCGGACGAGCAGGTGCCGATGGGCTCCGTCTACAAGGTCGCGCTCATGGCGGCCTTCTGCCGACTGGCCGACGCGGGACGGGTCGACCCCCGGCACCGGCTCACGCTGGAGGCCGCCGACCGGGTGCCCGGCCCCACGGGCCTGTCCGTCCTGCGCGACCCGGTCACGATGTCGCTGCGCGACCTGGTGGTGCAGATGATGAGCGTCTCCGACAACACGGCGGCCCATGCCCTTCTGCGTACGGTCGGCCCCGAGGTCGTCGACGGAATGTGCGCCGATCTCGGCCTGCCGCACACCCGGATCCACGGAGGGGTCGTCGGAACCTTCGACCGGCTGGTCGCCGATACGGGCGCCGGGTCGCTGGACGCGGCCCTGGACCGAGTCGCGGACAACGACACCGTCGTACCGCCGGACGTCTACGACCCCGCGTACAAGGCGTCCTCCACGCCGGCCGAGACCGCCCGGCTGCTCCGGGCGATCTGGACGGACGAGGCCGCGTCCCCCGAGAGCTGCTCCTTCATGCGGGCAGCGATGCGCACCCAGCCGTGGACGCACCGCCTGGCCTCCGGATTCCCGTACGACGATGCCACCGTCTACGGCAAGACCGGCACGTTCGGCTCGATGCGCCACGAGGCGGGGGTGGTGGAGCTCGGGGACGGCAGCGTCTACACCGCCGTGGTCTTCACCCAGGCCGCCCGTGCCGACAGGAAGCTCCCGCGCGCGGACGCCGTGATCGGCGCGGTGGCCAGGGTCGCCGTGGAGGCTCTCCGCACGGGCCAGGGTGTCTGACCGGGCGCTGGGGGTGGAGGGCGGCATCCTGGGCGCAGGAAAACCACACGATGGAGGAAGTACCTGTGGCTCTGACCCGTGGAGAGCGTGAACAGTTCCTGGCCGAACCGCATGTCGCCGCGCTGGCCGTGGACCCGGCGGAGGAGGGGCGCGCCCCTCTCACCGTGCCCATCTGGTACCAGTACGCACCCGGCGGCGACATCTGGATCATGACGGGGCGCGACTCCCGCAAGGGCCGGCTGATCGCCGGGGCGGGCCGGTTCTCCCTGATGGTCGACCGTGTCGAGCCGACCGTCCGCTATGTGTCCGTCGAGGGCCCCGTCGTCGCGACACTCCCCGCCACCCGTGAGCAGCTGGTGGAGATCTCGTCCCGCTATCTGCCCGCGGAGAAGGTCGGCGGCTACGTCGACCTCGCCTGGAAGGAACACGGCGAGCAGGTGGTCATCCACATGCGGCCCCAGCGCTGGCTGAGTTCGGACCTCGGCGGGCTCTGAGCCGCCGGGGCCCCGGCGGCACGAACAGGGCCCGCCCCCGAGGGGGCGGGCCCTGTTCAGCGCTGGATGACCAGCGTTCACGGGTGGAGGATCAGCTGCGGCCCTGCAGGTACTGGGCGTAGAAGTAGCCGTGCTCCGCCGCGATGTGCTCCCGGCTCTCCGTGGCGTGGGTGATCCCGTACGGGCCGCCGAGGTTGGTGTATTCGGCGGTCCCGCGGTGTCCTTCGACGGCCCCGTAGCCGGCACCGGCCTTGCCGCCCTCCCACTCGTCGGCCACGGCGGGAGTGGCCGCCATGAGGCCGGCCGCGGCGACGGTCGCAAGAGTGATGGCGATACGACGAAGCATGGGTGCTCCTTCTCAGCAACTGCGTAACGGATGGTGCGGAGCCCAAACCATGACGCAGGAGGGCCGCGGCGGACGGGCGGACACGCACATGCCGGAGGCAATACACCTGGACGGGCGCACCCCTTCCGGCGTCGTGACGGACGTGCCGCCTGCCTGGGCCGATGCCTGCTCCCGCCCGCGGACCCCTCGCGCAGGAAATCCCCGGTCCGCAATTGCGTACCAGGGATTTTCGCCGTATATTTGATTCTTCTGTGCTCATGCAGAAAGGCCCCACGCGGAGGCCTTATAAGAGAAACCATATCCGTCAGGGAGCCGTTTTGTCAAACCGGGAAGCCGTCGAATTGCGGGAAGAACAGGAATTCACCGACCGTGTCCACGCGCGCGTCGACGAGCTGCGCGGGGTCACGGCCCGGCGTGTCGAGGAGGCGCTGACGCCGGTCGGGACCGGTCTGCAGGCCAAGCTCGAGCGTGATGTGCTCGTCACGGAGCGGTCGGGGCTTCTCGCCGCGCTCAACGCGGTGGACGGCTCACTGTGTTTCGGGCGCATCGATCTTTCCGACGGCGCCGCGCACCATATCGGGCGCATCGGGATCCGCGAGGACGACGCCGCGCACACGCCTCTTCTGATCGACTGGCGCGCGCCGGTCGCCCGGCCTTTCTATCTGGCCACCGGGCACATGCCGATGGGGCTGCGGCGGCGTCGGCACATCACCTCCGAGGGGCGTACGGTCACCGAACTCCATGACGAGATCCTGGACCTCGGGGACGACGACCGCACCGGTTTCGAGGACCGCAACGGCGACGCCGTTCTTTTGTCCGCGCTGAATTCCGCCCGCACCGGCCGCATGGGAGACATCGTGCGGACCATCCAGGCGGAGCAGGACCGCATCATCCGCGCCCCGCACCGCGGTGTCCTCGTCGTCGAGGGCGGGCCCGGCACGGGCAAGACGGCCGTCGCACTGCACCGGGCCGCCTTCCTCCTCTACGAGCACCGCGAGGTGCTGGCCAAGCGTGCCGTGCTGATCGTGGGGCCCAATCCGGCCTTCCTGCGGTACATCGCGGAGGTGCTGCCCGCCCTCGGTGAGACCGGCGTCCTGCTCGCCACACAGGCCGAACTCTTCCCCGGTGTCCATGCCACCGGCACGGACACGCCCCGCGCCGCCGCGGTCAAGGGCGGCGCGCAGATGGCCGAGGCGCTCGCCCTCGCCGTACGCGACCGGCAGGAATTGCCCGAGCCCGGTGCGCCGTTGGTCATCCCGCACGACGACGGGGACCTCATCCTGGACTGGGAGATCGCGTACGAGGCCCGGCAGTCGGCCCGGGAGACCCTGCTGCCGCACAACCTCGCCCGCCCGCACTTCGCCTTCCGGATCATCGACGCCCTCACCGCGCAGCTCACCGAGCGCATCGGCGCCGACCCGTACGGCGGGCCCAACTTCCTCGGGCCGGACGACATCGCGCAGCTCGGCAAGGCCGTCGCGATGAGCGGGGAGGTGCACGAGGCCATCGAGTCGCTGTGGCCCCCGCTGGCTCCGGAGGAGTTCCTCGCGGCGTATCTGGCCGAGCCCGTGTACGTGAGCGAGGAGGATGCCGACGCCCTGCGGCGGGCGCCCGCCGACGGGGCGTGGACCCCGGCGGACGTTCCCCTGCTCGACGAGGCGGCCGAACTGCTGGGGGCCGACGACAGCGCCGCGCGGGCCGCCGCCGAGGCCGAGCGGCAGGAGCGGATCGCCTACGCGCAGGGGCTGTTGGAGCTGTCACGGGGGTCGGAGACGTACGAGTTCGAGGACGAGGAGTCCGAGGTCCTCGCCGCCCACGACATCATCGACGCCGAGCGCATGGCGGAGCGGCACGAGGAGATCGACCACCGCAGCGCGGCCGAGCGGGCGGCGGCCGACCGCACCTGGGCGTTCGGCCACATCATCGTGGACGAGGCGCAGGAGCTGTCGCCGATGGCGTGGCGCCTGTTGATGCGCCGCTCACCGACCCGTTCGCTGACCCTGGTGGGGGATCCGGCCCAGACCTCCGAGGAGGCCGGCGTCGGTTCATGGGAGCAGATCCTCGAGCCGTACGTCGGTGACCGCTTCGAGCATGTGACGCTCGGGGTCAACTACCGTACGCCCGCCGAGATCATGGGGCTGGCCGCCCGCGTCGTACGGGAGAGGAACCCCTCCTTCGTGGCGCCCGGTTCGGTGCGGTCCACCGGCGAGGAACCGTGGGTGCGGGACGCCGGTGAGGACCTGGCGGGCGCGGTGGCGCAGGCCGTCGCGGAGCTGACACCCCGGGAGGGACGTCTCGCGGTGATCGCTCCGCGTGCGCTGCACGAGGAGATCGCCGCGTCTGTGGAGGGGCTCACCGCGGGGGTCGAGCCCGACCTCACACGCCCGGTGGTCCTGCTCGATCCGCGGCAGGCCAAGGGGCTGGAGTTCGACCATGTGCTGGTCGTGGAGCCCGCCCGGTACGGGACGAGCGACCTGTACGTGGCGCTGACCCGGGCCACCCAGCGGCTGGGCATCATCCACCGGGAGGCGCTGCCCTCGGCGCTGCGCTGATCACTGCCGCCCCTTCCCCTTCCCGTCCGTCACGCCCCCCGGTCCGCACCGGGGGGCGTTTCCGCGTCCTGGCGCGCACTCCCGCAAGCCGTACTGCTTGATAATGCTCGAAACACGGCACTAATATGCACCTTCGAGCATTCAATGTGGGATGGGGAGATCAGATGACGCATGTGGCACGCGAACTGGCCAGTCAGCCTGACTGCTGGCGACGGGCGGCGGGGATGACCGACGGACTCGCGGGACAGCTCCCGGCGACCGGCGAGCGCATCGCCGTCGTCGGCTGCGGCACCTCGTACTTCATGGCCCAGGCCTACGCGGCCCTCCGCGAGGGCAGTGGCCAGGGCGAGACCGACGCCTTCGCCGCATCGGAGTTCCCCGTCGGCCGCCGCTACGACCGGATCGTGGCGCTGAGCCGCTCCGGCACCACGACCGAAGTGCTCGGCCTGCTCACGCAGGCCAGGGGCACCACGCGACGGACCGTGATCATCGGGGACCCCGACACGCCCATGGCGGCGATGGCCGACGACACCGTAGTCCTCGGCTTCGCCGACGAGCAGTCCGTCGTGCAGACGCGGTTCGCGACCTCGGCGCTGACCCTGCTCCGCGCCCACCTGGGCCTGCACACCGAGGCGGTCGTGGAGGACGCCCAGGTCGCGCTCGCCGAGCCGCTGCCGGCCGGTCTGGTGGAGTGCACCCAGTTCACCTTCCTCGGGCAGGGCTGGAGTGTGGGGCTCGCCAACGAGGGGGCGCTGAAGATGCGTGAGGCGGCGCTGGCATGGAGCGAGGCGTATCCGGCGATGGAGTACCGGCACGGCCCGATCAGCATCTCCACCCGTTCCACCGCCACCTGGATGCTCGGTGACGCACCGGCGGGGCTGTCCGACGAGGTCCACGCCACCGGTGCCCGGTGGGTGGCCGGCGGGCTCGACCCGCTGGCGGAGCTGGTCCGGGTGCAGCGGCTCGCGCTGGCGATCGCGGAGGCCCGCGGCCTCGATCCGGACCGGCCGCGCCATCTGACGCGCTCGGTCATCCTCAGCACGGCCTGACGGCCTCTCACCGACGGAGTTGCCATGCCCATCGCCGCCACCGGCGAGCTGATCGCCGACGCCGCGGTCCGGCGCGGAGCGGTCGCCGCGTTCAACGTCATCACCCTGGAGCACGCGGAAGCCATCGTGGAGGGCGCCGAGGCCGCACGGTCGCCGGTGATCCTCCAGATCAGCGAGAACGCGGTCAAGTACCACGGCGGCCGGCTCCGCCCGCTGGCCCGCGCCGCGCACGAGACGGCCCGGGCGGCCGCGGTTCCGGTCGCCCTCCATCTCGACCACGTCCACTCCCCCGAGCTGCTGCACCAGGCGGCGGAGTGCGGGTTCAGCTCGGCGATGTTCGACGCCGCCCGGCTGCCGTACGCGGAGAACCTGGCGGCCACCCGCGCCGCCGTCGTATGGGCGCACGGAGCGGGTCTCTGGCTGGAGGCCGAGCTCGGGCAGGTCGGCGGCAAGAACGGGCAGGCTCCGCTGGACGCCCATGCGCCTGGTGCCCGTACGGATCCGAAGGAGGCTCTCGCCTTCGTCGCCGCCACCGGGGTCGACGCGCTGGCCGTGGCGGTCGGCACCTCCCACGCCATGACCTCGCGGGACGCCCGCATCGACCACGGCCTGCTGGCCCGACTCCGTACGACTGTGCCGGTTCCCCTGGTGCTGCACGGTTCGTCCGGCGCTTCCGACGACGAGCTCGGGCGGGCGGTCGCCGGAGGGATCGCCAAGGTCAACATCGGCACCGCGCTGAACATCGCGATGACCGGGGCGATACGGGAACGCCTCGCGCAGGACGAGCGCGGCGTCGATCCTCGTGCCTACCTCGCCCAGGGCCGGGACGCGATGGCCCGGACGGTGAGCCGCCTGATATCCGTACTGCCCGCGCCCGCGGCGAAAGCCGCCTAGGTTCCGTACGGCCCCCAGGTGTGCAGCAGCGCCGTGAGGCCGCCGACCACCCTCCGGCCCGGGGCCGCCTGGACGGGTGCCGCGGAGGGCACGGCCACCACCCGGCAGCCCGCCGCCTCGGCCGCCGCGATGCCGGTGGGGCTGTCCTCGACCACCAGGCAGGCCCCGGGCGGGAGGCCGAGGCGTGCCGCCGCTTCGAGGTAGGGGTCCGGGTGGGGCTTGGAGCGGTCCGTCTCGCCGTCCGCCACCGTCGTACGGAACACCTCGGCGCCCAGTGTCCTGAGCACCGCATCCACGACCCGGCGCGGGGAGGCCGAGACCAGGGCCGCGGGTGTGTTCCCGTCGGCCAGCCGGCCGAGCAGGTCGCGGGCGCCGGGGCGTAGCTCGATGCCTGCCTGGACCGCTGCCAGGAACGTGTCCTCCAGGGCGGATTCCAGGACCCGGTCGCTGACGGCCCGTGGACACAGCGTCGCCAGGTAGGCGGCCGTGTCGGCGCAGGTGCGTCAGAGGACAGCGGCGCCCTCCTCGTCGGTCAGGGTGTGGCCATGGGCGGTGGCGGCCTCGCGGGCGGCGGCGAGCCACAGGGGCTCGGTGTCCACCAGGGTGCCGTCCATGTCGAGGAGGACCGCCTGGGGCAGGGTCGGTACGGCGGTGCCGTCGAGGGTCCAGTGCGAGTCGGGAGCCCGGTCGAGGGCCGCGTACACCTGGGCCGCGACGTCCTCGTGCCGGACCGGACGCAGCGGGCGGGCGCCCGCCGTGATGTCGGGGCCCGCGCAGGCCAGCCACGCCGTGCGTTCGGCCTCGCTCGCCCCACCGTGGCCGCCCTCGTCCCGGTGCCCGTGGTCCGTGACGACGAGGACGCTCCAGGCCTCCGCCTCGTACGACGGGCGGGCGCGCAGGGCGGTCAGGAGGTGGCCCAGGCGGCGGTCGGCCGAGGCGATGGCCTGCTCGTACGCGGCGCCGCAGCCGAGGTGGTGGGCGGTCTCGTCGGGGGCGCCGAGGTAGACGAAGGAGGCCTCGATGTCCTCGTGGGTGAGTACGGCGACGGCGTCGCGTACGGTCGCCTCGTCCGCGTCCTCCCAGGCCTGCGGGGTGTCGGCGGCCGGTGCGTGGTGGGTGAGGCGGGTGGGGCGGCGGAACATCGGCCCGCCGTCGGCCACGGTGACCAGGGGTTCCCAGGCCGCCGCGACATAGGTGCGGCGGCCGTCCTGGCGGGCCAGGCGGGTGGTGAAGTCCGGGAACACGCCGAGGCGATGGCCGCTGAAGTCGTTGGACAACACCGCGTGTTTGGTGACCCGCACACCGGTGACGATCGTCGCCCAGCACGGGCCGGACATCGTGGGGGTGGACTCCTCGATCGTCACGGGGGCCAGGAATCCGGCGTCGGCGACCGTATCGAGGTGCGGGGTGGGGACCCGGGCGAGGGTGTCGAGGCGTACGCCGTCGATGCCGACGACGAGGACGCGGCGGGCACGGGGCATGGCGGTCTCCCGGGGTGATGCTGGGCGGCGGCAGGAGTACGGGGTCAGGCCTGCTGGTGCAGGGTGCGGGGGTCCACCGCGTGGGCGAACGGCAGACCGTGGGCGTACCGCTCGAGCTCGTCGACCGCCGCGTCGGCCAGCCGGTGGAGTTCGCCGCCCTGGGAGCCGGCGATGTGCGGGGTGAGCAGCACGTTCGGCAGGTCGTACAACGGCGAGTCCACGGGCAGCACTTCGGGTTCCGTATGGTCCAGTACGGCGTTCAGCCGGCCGGTGACCAGCTCCTTGACCAGCGCGTCGGTGTCGACCAGCGAACCGCGTGCCGTGTTGACGAGTGTCGCGCCGTCCCGCATGAGCGCGAGGCGGCCGGCGTCGAACAGGTGGCGGGTCTGCGGGAGTTCGGGGGCGTGGATGGTGACGACGTCGCTCTGCGCGACGAGCGCTTCCAGACAGGTCAGCTCCACGCCGAGGGACTGTGCGCTCTCCTCGTCCAGATACGGGTCGTGCACGAGGAGGCGCAGGTCGAAGGGGCGCAGCAGTTCGACGACGCGCCGGCCGATGCGGGAGGCGCCGACGATGCCCACCGTACGGCGGTAGTTGCCGATGGACGGGAACGCGGTGAGCAGGTTGACCCGGGTCCGGGACTCGCGGTAGACGCGGGCGCTCTCCAGGATGTGCTTGTTGGCGAAGAGGATCGCCGCGACCGTGTACTCCGCGACCGGGAGGGCGTTGGCCGTGGCGGCCGTGGAGACGGTGATGCCCCGGTCCCAGACGTCCTGGGTGATGTGGTGCTTGACCGAGCCCGCCGCGTGCACGACGGTCCGCAGGCGGGGCATGGCGCTCAGGGCGTCGGCGGTCAGAGGCGGGCATCCCCAGCCGGTGAAGAGGGCCTCGGCATCCCGCAGTGCGGCGCGCTGGGCCGGGTCGTCGGCACCGAAGTCGGTGACGAGCAGGGCAGGTTGTACGTCCGCGACCCGGGCGAGCCGCTCCAGGGCGAGCGGGGGGAGAATCGCGTCGCGGGTCTCTCCGCTCATCGCCAGGACGGTACGGGGGCGGGTGCGGAGCCGGCCGGCGGTGGGGGCGGGGCTGCTCACTTGACGGCTCCTGCGGTGAGGCCCGAGCGCCAGAAGCGCTGCAGGCAGAGGAAGGCGATGATCAGGGGGACGACGGCGACCAGGGAGCCGACGATGACCAGCGGGTACAGCTCCGGCTGCTGGTAGACGTTCTGGTTCCACATGAACAGGCCCAGGTTGACGGGGTAGAGCCGCTCGTCGTTGAGCATCATCAGCGCGCCGTAGAAGTTGTTCCAGTTGGCGGTGAAGGAGAACAGGAAGATGGTCACGAAGCCGGGCGCGAGCATCGGCAGGGCGACCTGGGTGAAGGTCTTGATCTCTCCCGCCCCGTCGACCCGGGCCGCTTCGAGGACCTCGCCGGGGACGTACCCCTCGGAGAAGACGCGGGCCAGGTAGACGCCGAACGGGTTGACCAGGCTGGGGATCAGCACGGCCCAGTAGGTGTCGACGAGACCCAGCTCCGAGGCCATCAGGTACAGCGGGAGCTGGACGACGGTGGAGGGGATCAGGACGCCGACGAGAACGACGCCGAACAGCTTCTCCTTTCCCCGGAAGACGTACTTGTCGAAGGCGTAGCCGCACGCGACGGAGACCAGGGTGGAGAGGACGGCCGCGACCAGGGTGTAGAGGAGGCTGTTGAGCAGCCAGCGGCCGTACAGCCCGTCGTTGTAGGCGAACAGGGCTTCCAGGTTGGACAGGAGGTGGAAGTCGCCGAGGCTGAACGGGTTGGTCGCGAACAGGTCGCGGTAGTTCTTGGTGGCGGCGATGAGCAGCCAGGTCAGCGGCATGAGGGTGTAGACGGCGACGACGGCGAGCACGGCGTTGACCGCGACCTTCGAGATGAGCCCCTGGGTACGCCGGGGGCGCGGGGCCGGGGACGGTCGGTGCCCGGCCTTGGTACGGGGCTCGGGGGCGGGCGGTGCGTCGGGGGTGGCTGTCTGGGTGCTCATGAGGCCTTCCACCGGTTGCCGAGCTTGGTGACGACGAAGGACAGCAGGCCGGCGACGAGGGCGAGCAGCAGGGAGCTCGCGGCGGCCAGGCCGTAGTCGTGGCCCTTGAAGGCCGCGGTGTAGATGAACATGGTCGGCGACCAGTCCTCGCCCATGGTGTTGGCCCGGAGCTGGACGAGTTTGGGGGCGTCGAAGAGCTGGATGGCGCCGACGCAGGTGAAGAGCAGGGTCAGGACGACGGTCGGTCTGATCATGGGGACCTTGACCTGGAGGGCGGTGCGCAGGGCACCGGAGCCGTCGACGGTCGCGGCCTCCAGGACCTCGCGCGGGACCGCCTGGAGCCCGGCGTAGAAGATGATCATGTTGTAGCCGGTCCACTGCCAGGCGGAGATGTTGACGACCGAGTAGATCGCCTCGTCCTGGCCGAAGAAGTTCCAGTTCGCGCCCAGGGCATCGAGTACGTCGGTGATCGGGCTGAGGCCCGGCGTGTAGAGATAGAGCCAGATGAGCGAGGCGATCAGGCCGGGTACCGCGTGCGGCAGGAAGTAGGCGATCTGGAAGAAGCGGCGGGCCCGGGCCATGGCCGAGTCGACGAGCAGGGCGAGGATGAGCGCGCCGCCGACCATGGCGGGGATGTACAGCACGCAGTAGAACGCGATGTGGCCGAAGGAGCGGAGGAACGCCTCGTTGCCGAGGGCCTCGGCGAAGTTGCCGAATCCGGCGAAGACGCGCTGGGTGCCGCCGAATCCGAGGCCGGAGGACTCCTCGCGGAAGAGGCTCATCCAGGCCGCGTAGAACATCGGCAGGACGGTGACGGCGGTGAAGAGGGCGAAGAACGGCACCATGAACAGGGCCACGGCCCGGCGCTGTCCGCGCCGCGCGCCCGGGCCGCCGGGGCCTTTCGGTGCGGCGGTGCCGTCCGACGGCGACGCGGTTCGGCGGGGCGGTGGGGTCTTGGCCGGCCGGGTGAATGGGGCTGCCACCTGGTGCTCCTTCGGCAGGATGGGCGGGAGGGGAGAGGGGGCCCAGGGCGGGGCGGCGTACGCGGAACGGCCGGTCGTCTGCTGTGCCGTGTTGCGCGCGCCCCGCCCGGCCGGGTGGCGGGCTACTTGGCGAGCTTCAGACCGCGGTCCGTGACCGCGCTCTCACCCTTCGCCTGTCCGGCGCTCAGCATCCTGGTGTGGTCCCCGCCCGCGGCCATCTGTGCCGAGGTGACCTGCTGCTGCACCGGGCCCCAGGTCCAGCCGGGCACGATCGTGCCCGCGGCCTCACCGGCGAGCCGGTAGACGTCCTGGTCGCCGAAGTAGGAGCTGTCGAACTCCTTGGCCGCGGCGGCCCGCATGCCCTCGTTGGCGGGCAGGGCGCTGCTGGGGGTCTTGAGGGAGCTGAGGCGGGCGGTCATGGCCTGGGGGTCGGTGGTGACCCACTTGATGAACTCGGCGGCCGCGTCGGTGTGCTTGCTGCCCTTGGGGACGATGTAGGAGGTGCCGCCGTACATGCCGGTGCTCGGTGTGCCGTCCCAGGTCGGGAGCGGGGCTATGCCCCACTTGCCCTTGCTGTCGGGGTAGCTGACGGGGAAGTTGCCCGCGCTCCAGGCGGCGCCGATGATGGTGGCGACCTTGCCGGTAGCGCGCTCCTTGGTCTCGCCCTCGCCCCAGAGCGGGGTCCTGGAGGCGAGGCCGTCCTTGAGGAGGCCGTCCCAGTAGCCCGCGACCTTCTGGGACGCCGGTTCGTCGATGTTCACCTTCCAGGCGTCGCCCTTCGTGCCGTACCACTGGGCGCCTGCCTGCCAGGCGAGCCCGGAGAGGAGAGCCGGGTCGCCGCCGCCGAAGTTGGTGATGGTGAGGCTCGGATCGCCCTGCTGGATCTTCTCGGCGGCCTTGCGGTACTCGGCCCAGGTCGCCGGGACCTCGACATCGTACTTCTTGAAGAGGTCCTTGCGGTAGTAGAGCTGGATGGGCGTCACGTCGAAGGGGACGGCCCAGGTGGAGCCGCCGAGGTTCACCAGGGACTGCACCGCCTCGGGGAACTCCTTCTTCACCAGCTCGCCGGAGCTCGGGGTGAGGTCCTCCAGATTGCCCTCGCTGGCGTACTCGGGGAGGGCGGAGTAGTCCATGGTGGCGATGTCGGGGGCGTTGCCGCCCTTGACCGCGTTGGAGAGCTTGGTGACGCCCTCGGGGCCCGCCGGGACGAGCGAGAACTTCACCTTGATGCCGGAGTGCGTCTTGTTGAACGCCTCGGCCGTCTCCTTGGCGCCCGCGGTGGCCGACCAGAAGGTGAGCGTGACGGGCTTCCCGTCACCGGGGCCTGAAGCGTCCGAGCCCGAGTCGCCACCGCAGGCGGCGGTGAGCAGGGCCAGTGAGGCGGCGGACGCCACGAGGGCGAGGCGGGTGGTGCGGTGCGTACAAGGCATGGGCCGGCTCCTACGGGACCTCGAACTGCGGGAGATGAGGTGAACGGCACACATCATTTTGCGCGGAACCGATCAACGTCAAGAGGAAACGACCAATTCAATCGAATCGATCAATTGATGGTGTGCGGACGGACCTCCGGTGCGACGCGTCGGGGCAGGCGATGAGCCGTCCCCGCAGGGCCCGTTGACCCGGGGTACGGCTGGTACGCGTCAGGTCAGGCGCGGGCGGCAGCCGCTCCGCAGGAGACCCGGACGCGCAGCGTGGGCAGGATGTCGAGGTGGCGGCGGGCGGCGGGGCCCTCGTCGGGCACGCCCAGCCGGGAGAGCAGGAGCCGGGCCGCCGCCGCGCCGACCCCGAGCTTGTCCGGTGCCACGGCGGTGAGCGGCAGATCGGCCAGGCTCGCCACCTCGTCGTCGTACGCGATCACCGCGAGGTCCTCAGGCACCCGCACGCCGCGGGCCTGGAGGCGCGGGATGAGCACGATCGCGTCCGCGTCGCTGTGCACGATCGCGGCGGTGACGTCGCCGTCCGCCACCCCCTCGCACAGATACTCCAGCGTCCGCTCGAAACGGTCGGTCTCCGAGCGTGACGGCGCGTCCTGAAGGGGCGATGCTGCGACCGGGCTCAGCCCGAGAGCCGCGACGGCGGCCGCGTAACCGGCCCTGAGCCGGGGGGCGGTGGGGCTTTCCTGCACGGCGAGCGCGATGGACCGGTGGCCGAGCCGGGCCAGGTGCGCGACCGCCTCCGCGGCACCGTGGGCGTGGTCCGAGCGCACTCGGTCGAGCCCCGCCACCGGGTGGCCGAGCGGAGCCCAGCGCTCCACCAGGACGACCGGGGTCTCCTGCTCGGCCACCCACAGCCCGTCGCCCGGCTTGGGGTGGCCCCGCTCCCAGCTGGGCGTCAGCAGAAGGCCGTCGGCGCCGGTGGAGAGCAGGCGGCGGGCCTGGGCCTCGTCCTCGTCGGGGAGGTACCGGGAGAGCCCGATCGTCAGGCGCGCGCCCGCGGCCTCCACCGCTTCCCGGGCACCGCGCACGACATCCGCGTAGTAGTAGTCGGTGGTCGGGACCACCATGCCCACCACGAGACCTTCGGCGGAGGGAACGGCGGCGGGGGCCGGGCCGGACGCCCCGGAGGGCCAGACCACCGCACCGTGCAACCGCTCCACCAAGCCCTGTGCCGCGAGCGCCTCGACGTCCCGGCGCAGGGTGACCGCGGACATGCCGAGCTCCTCGGCGAGTTCGGCGACACGGAGGCTGCCTCGTTCGCGGACGAGCTGGAGCACCCGCTCGTGGCGCTGGTCGACGTGGAGTCGCATGGATCCCCTTGGTCTCTGATCGGTATCGGAAGACGGCTGCGGCTGTGTGGCCGGTGGCGCGGGGTGGAGTCGGCATTGACGCCTCCGTCCGGCCCCCTCAACCATATCGATCACATCCGCTCGAAACGATCCCACCGACGACTTTGCCTCTGCCGCAGGGAAGCACGCCGATACACCCGAACCAGCGACCTACCCCCACACCGAACCGATCAACACGATCAATTCGGCCAAAGTTGTTGAGCGGATTGCCGGGCGGCTGTTAGAAAGTGCCTGCCCGCTCAGAACAGTCGGATCCAGGGATCTGGTCAGCGCTCGGCGCACCGGTTCCGCCGGAAACGAGACACCCGACCCGGAGAGCCCACCCATGACATCTGCCTGGTCCCGCCGTACGTTCCTCGCCGCCTCCGCCGTGCTCACCGCCGCAGGCGGCAGCACCTTCGTGCTGGCCGCGCCCCGCACCGCCACCGCGGCGGACGACGATCCGTACGCCGCGCTGCGCGCCACCTGGAGCGCCCTGATCCTCGGCGAGGGGTTCAGTCCGACCGCCGAACCCTTCAAGACCCGGCTGGCGACGCTCGGCACCCAGGCCCGGCAGTGGCTGGACAGCATGGCTCCGGCGAACGGGTCGCTGTGGCCGGACGCCGTGTACGCGGACCCCGACCCGAACACCGACCCGGAGTCGTACGGCTTCTCCGCGAGGATGGCCGACAGCTTCGTCCGCCTCAACACGATGGCCCAGGCCTACCGGCAGCAGGGCACCGGCCTGACGGGGAACACCGCCCTGCGCGATGCGATCGTCACCGGTCTCGAACACCTCGACAGCCAGGTCTACAAGGCCGGGCGGAGCCGGTACGGGAACTGGTACAGCTGGCAGATCGGCGCCCCCCAGGCCCTGCTGGACGTCTGCGTGCTGATGTACGACGCCCTCACCCCGGCGCAGCTCGGGCGCTACTGCGCCGCCGTCGACCACTTCGTACCGGACTCCGCCGTCGCCTCGTACACGGGCACCAGTACCGGGGCGAACCGGGTCGACCTGTGCCGGGTGCTGGCCCTGCGCGGGGTCGTCGGCGGGACGGACGCCAAGATCGCACTCGCCCGGGACGCCCTCTCCCCCGTCTTCCCGCTGGTCACGAAGGGCGACGGCCTCTACGCCGACGGCTCGTTCATCCAGCACACCACCGTGCCCTACACCGGCAGCTACGGGTCGGTGATGCTCGGCGGGCTCGGTCTGCTGTTCGCGCTGCTCAAGGGGACGGCGTGGGAGGTGTCCGACCCGAAGCGGCAGGTGGTGTTCGATGCGGTGGAGAACGCCTGGGCGCCCTTCCTCTACAACGGGCTCGTCATGGACACCGTCGCGGGCCGCGCGATCAGCCGCGGACAGACCGACGACCACCGGCGAGGCCACCCCGTCCTCGCCTCGATCGTGCTGCTCGGCCGGGGCGCGTCGGCCGCCGAGAACGCCCGGTGGCGGGCGCTCGTCAAGGGCTGGGCCCAGCGCGACTACTACAGCCCGCCGCTGAGCAACCCGTCCCTCAACCTCACCGCCCTGTCCCGCCTCAAGTCCGTACTGGACGACGCCTCGCTCACCCCGCTCCCCGAGCCGGAGGGCCACCGCCTCTTCCCCGACATGGCGAGGGCCACCCACCGCCGCCCGGGCTGGGCCGCCGCCCTGAGCATGGCGGACCGGCGGATCACGTACTACGAGAGTGGCAACGGCGAGAATCTGCGCGGCTGGCACACCGGCTCGGGAATGCTCTACTGGTGGGGCGACACCTTCGCCAACGGCCAGTACAGCGACGCGTTCTGGCCCACCGTCGACCCGTACCGGCTCCCCGGCACCACGGCCTCGCGCAAGCCGCTGGCCGACGGGGCGGGCGGCGACTGGGGCGTGGCGCTCCCTGATGTGAACTGGGTCGGCGGGGTCACCGACAAGAAGCGGGCAGCCTTGGGCCAGTACCTCAAGGGGCTGTCCAGCACGCTTCTGGCGAAGAAGTCATGGTTCTTCCTCGACGACACGGTGGTGTGCCTGGGCGCCGGCATCCGCTGCCAGGACGGCGCGGCGGTGGAGACCACGGTCGACAACCGCAACCTGGGGCCCACAGGCAACGCCCCCTTCACCGTCGACGGCTCGGCGAAGCCCGTCACCCGCCCGTGGTCGGCGACCCTGACCGACGCCTCCTGGGCCCATCTCGGCGGGCACGGCGGCTATGTGTTCCCGGGCCGGGCGAGCGTCAAGGCACTGCGCGAGAACCGGTCCGGGCGGTGGCGCGACATCAACACCGGGGGTTCCACGGACACGGTGACGCGCACCTACCTCACCCTCTGGGTCGACCACGGCCAGAACCCCACGGACGGCGGTTACGCCTACCAGCTGCTGCCCGGCGCCTCCGAACAGCGGACCGCCGCCCGGGCCGCCGACACCGGCTGGCTGCGGGTGCTCGCCAACACCGACGACCAGCAAGGTGTGTCGGTCCCCTCGCTGGGGCTGACCGCCGTCAACTTCTGGTTCGGCGGAAGCGTCGGGCCGCTCACCGCGAACGCCCCCTGCTCCGTCATGGCCACCGAGCACCCGGACGGCACGGCCACCGTCTGCGTCAGCGACCCCATGCGGATGCGGACGAGCCTGACCCTTACCTGGAACAGGGCCGTCTCCTCCGTCGTCTCGAAGCCGCCGACCGTGACGTCGGCGGCCACGGGGGCGTCCCTGATCCTGGTGTTCGGTGATCTCTCCGGTACACGCGGGGCGACGCAGACGGTGAAGGTGCGGCTGGCCTGACAGCAGGGACGGGTCAGACGGAAGGGATACTGACCGCCGGCACAACGCAACGAGGGACGCGGCCATGACACAGGACCACCGGACAGGCCCCCCATCCTTCGGGAGCGAGCGCGACACCCTGCGGCCTTCCTCGACTACCACCGGGCGACCCTGGCCATGAAGTGCGCGAGCGCGTCGACCCGGGTGCAGGCGTTCACCGCCTGGGAGGCCGAGGTCGAGACCTCGCGGCGTATCGAGCGGGCGGCCGGCTCCCTGGACCTGGCGGGCTACCAGCCCCGGGGGGGGCGAAGAGGTCTCGCTGCGGATGGTGATGGTGCATGTCCTCCTCGAGTACGGCCGTCACAACGGGCACGCGGATCTGCTGCGCGAGGGGGTGGACGGGACGGTGGGCGCGTGAGCCGTACGAAGGCGGTCGCGGGCCAGGCCGGCGGGGTGGCGGGCCCCGTCGTCTTCGGCGACCGGGCTCGTAAACTCGCCCGCATGACCCCGCAGCAGATAGCTCCGGCCCTTGTTCCCGCGTTCGCGCCCGACGGCACCCTGCGCGCGTCCGTCAACCTCGGCAATCCGATCCTGGCCAGCCGGGACCCGGCGGGCGGCGACCCTGTCGGTGTGTCGGTCGACCTCGCGTACGAGTTCGGGCGGCGGCTCGGGGTGCCCGTCGAACTCGTGGTCTTCGAGAAGGCGGCCACTTCCGTGGACGCGGTGAAGGCGGAGAAGGCGGACATCGGCTTCTTCGCCGTGGACCCCGCGCGCAGCGAGGGGCTGCTGTTCACCGCTCCCTATGTACTGATCGAGGGCAGTTACCTCGTACCCGAGTCGTCCGCGCTGGGTGAGAACGGGCAGGTGGACCGCGAGGGCACCCGCATCTCGGTCGGCTCGGGCAGCGCCTACGACCTCTTCCTCACCCGGGCGATCGAGCACGCCGGGATCGTGCGGCTGCAGGGCGCCCCCGCCGCGCTCGCCGCCCTGCGGGAAGGACGGGTCGAAGTGGCTGCCGGGATCCGCCAGTTGCTGGAGTCCGAAGCCCGGCGCGCACCCGGCGTACGGCTGCTGCCGGGGCGCTTCATGGTGATCCAGCAGGCCATGGGCATCCCGGCCGCCCGCGGTGCGGCGGCGCAGGAGGTGCTGGCGTCCTTCGTGGAGGAGATGAAGGCGAGCGGGTTCGTGGCCGAGGCGCTGGAGCGGCACGGCATCGAGGGTGCGCGCGTGGCCCCCGCGGCTCAGCTTCCGTCCTGACCTGTACGGGCCGGGCCCTGCTCCTGGCCTCCGCCTGTCAGCTCCGCTCCTGACCCTTTCCGCTCAGTTCCCTTCCTGGCCCTCCAGCTGTTCACCCAGCAGGCGGCGGGCCTTCTCCCGCAGGCGCTGCCGGTGCTCGGGGTCGGTCGCCCGGTCGGCGGCGCGGCCCAGCTCCTCGGCGCGTTCGCGGATGCGGCGGACTCGTTCCAGCGGGGTGTCGGGCAAGTTCATGGGGATGTCCTCCGTCGTGGTTCCTCCGTCGGCAACAGGAGTTGCGTGCGGGACCGGAGCCCCAGCGTCACCGGAGTACGGCCGGATCGCATCTCGTGGGGTCACCTACGGTGACCGCATGCGAGAGGGCCCCACCGGGCGGTGAGGCCCTTCTCGTCGCAGCCCGTCAGTCCAGCGGACCGCGCAGCGCTGTGGAGTTGCTCCGCCAGGCGGCGAGCAGACGCGCGGCGAGGCGGTCCTCCAGCAGTCCGGTGGCCTCGATACCGAAGGCGATGTCGGCTTCCAGATGCGGCTCGTCGGCGAGCAGCCCCCCGATGACATCGCGGCGTACCACCTGTTCGTGCACCGCGTCGGCCTCCACGTGTTCGGCGTAGAACCGCTGGGCGGCCGGTCCCGCGCCGACGCGCTTCAGTGCCGCGGCGAGCCGGCGTGAGCCGGGTGATGAGGTGACCTCGACGGCGGCGAAGTGGCCGACCAGAGCGCCCCGGAGGGAGCGGTGCAGCCCGAACAGGGACATCAGGTTGACGGTGGCGAGCACGTCGGCGGGCGCGGCGTCGAGGTAGTGCCCGTACGCCGTCTCCAGCGACAGGTCGCTCAGCAGGTCGGCGTACAGGCGGGCGTGGATGTCCGCTTCCCGTCCGGCGCCGAACTCGTCGAACTCGACCGCCACCATCGCGGCCTTGGCCCGTCCGTACAACCGCGGGAGCACCCAGGCGTGCGGATCGGCTTCCTTCAAATGGTAGAGCGAGCGCAGGGCGGCGTACTCGCGCAGCTGCCACAGCTCGCCGTCGTGCCGCAGGAAGTGGCTGACACTGCGGCCGTCGTCGCCGACGGGCTCGACCAGCAGACCGGCCAGCGCGGTGTCCACGGTCCCGTCCGTGCGGACACCGGCGCGGAGCGCGGCGAGGAAGGGATGCTCCAGGGAGCGGCGCAGTCCGAGCAGGGCGGGATCCCACTCATGCTCCTCGTCCACGTCCTCGAAGCCCTGGTAGTGCAGTTCGTACAGGACGTAGAGGGCGAGCTGGAGGTCGTCGCCGAAGGGGTCCGCGTCACCGGCCGTGTCGGCCCGGGGGGCCGCCCCGGTGCGCAGGGCGGCGATGACCTCGCCCGAGAGCGGTCCGCGCGGGGCGGGCAGCGGGGGGCTCCGGCGCCTCGGCTCACGGTAGGCAGGCATCAGGCGGCTCCATCGGTACGGTCGGTCCCGCCGTCGGCGGACTCCGCCTCCGGCTTCACCCGGCGGCGGTGGCTGGTATCGCACCACGGGTACGTACGGGTCTTACGGCAGGTGCAGATGGCGGCGGTGAAGCGGCGGGAGGTGTACAGGGTGCCGTCGTCACCGACCACCTCGACCGGACCCTCCACCAGGAGCGGCCCGTCGGCAGCGAGGGTGACGCGGGCTGGAGGGCCCGACCGTTCAGGGCTGCTCGGCACGGATGACCACCAGCTTCTCCTCGTCGGTGTGATCGTCCAGGAGGCCCCGGCCGCGCAGCCAGGAGAGCCGCGAGAGCAGGACCGGTCCGAACGGCACGCTCGCCGTGTCGCTCACCGCGGCCTGCAGCCCGCCATGGGACAGGCGCCGCAGGGTCTCCTCGGTACCGGTGAGCTCGGAGTGGACCATGAGCAGGACGCCTCCCCTGCGCAGCAGGTACGGGGCCGCGTCGCAGATGCGGTCCACCACCGCGCGCCCGTCGTGCCCCGCGTCCCAGGCGCGCGCGTCCCCGCGCCGGGGTGGCGGGCCCAGCGGCGAGGGGACGTAGGGGGGGTTGCTGAGCACCAGGTCGTACGTCCGGCCCGGGACCGGGTCCGCCAGATCGCCCCGGTGGACGGTCACCCGCTGCCGGGCGAGCCGGGCGTTGAGGCGGGCGGTGAGTACGGCGCGGCGGCCGACGTCGACGGCCGTCACGTTCGCGCCCCGGCGTGCGGCGGCCACCGCGAGGAGGCCGCTGCCGGTGCCGAGGTCGATCGCCTCGGAGCCGGGGCGTACGGTCTCGCGGGCCAGGGCCCTGAGCAGCAGATGTGTGTCGTACTGGGGCGCGTAGACACCCGGCAGGATGCGGACGCCCAGCCTCCGGGGAGCGGTCGGCGTGGACACAGCAGCGGACACGGGTACCTCCTGCACACGTCGGACGTGCGAATCGTGGGTCATGCCACCCGTCAAGGCTCCGCTCCTTCGGTCCGGGGCGCCAATCGTGAGTTGGCCCAGCGTGACCGGTCTTCCGGTACCGGCCGACGTATCGAGTTCCCTTGCCGGTCCCGTTCACACCTGCGAAACCCGTCGCCGACGGAAGCCCGCACAGGACGCGGAACACCTGGCAGGGCGGGTCCCGGGGCCCCCCCGCGGGGCGGCCGCCCCCCCCGATCTGGCCGCGCTCACGCCCGCTCGTCAGCCCCGGTCGCCCCCG
>NZ_JBEXSI010000047.1:0-54225 GCF_040613515.1 Streptomyces sp. NPDC006261 | reverse complement strand
CCTTCGGCTACCTCACCCCGGCCGAGACCAGGCAGCGACATCAACACACCCTCGCGGCATAACGAACGAGTGTCCGAGATCACGGGGAAACTTCATGCAAGCCCTTAGGCCCGTCCTACGTCCACGCGCCCGTGCTCTGGGGCAGAGGCCTCTTACGAAGCCTGTTGATCACAACTAAAGACAGTCCCTAGCGGCCCTTCCGCACGAGGTCGGTGATGCGCTCGCCCTCGCTGATCGTGAGCGGGCCGGCCCCCTCCGTGTCGTCGCCGATCCCCAGCGCAGCCGCCAGCGTGCGGCCGTGCAGGTCGAGGGTGGCCTCGGTCAGGGTGGTGAGATCGGCCACGGCGGCGCGGGCGCGGGCCCATCCGGTCAGTCCGATGCCCGCGGCGACCAGCACGGCAGGCCACCACACCGCGGTGAGCAGGAGGTAGGGCACGGCCCAGGTTCCGGTGGCGACGGCGGCGGCGAACGCCGAGTGCGCGGCGGTGAGATCGGTCCGTGCGGTGTCGGGGAGCACCAGCCAGAGGCGGGACCAGCCGTAGGTCAGATCGAGTCCGTAACGGTGGTACGCGATGGACTCCACGGCGTGGATCCGATCGCCCATCCAGGTGGGTCTTCCCGGCTCGGCCATGGCCAGCCGGGTGATGCGCTGGGCCGCGGTGTCGATCCGGTCCTGCCGCTCGCGGGTGCGGGTGGCCGGGCTCACAGCTTCCAGCGCCCGGCGTTCCTCGACGAGCCGGTGCCACCGCGCACGCCGGCGCGCCGTACGCTCCGCCGCGACCGAGGCGAAGGGGCGGGGCCACGGCCCCAGCCAGACCCGCCGGGTGACCGCGGCCAGCGCCTGCACGACGAAGCCCACACCGGAGGCGGCCGCCAGTACGGCTACGACGAGGAGTGCCTGCGCGCCGCTCGGCAGGTCGGCGATCTCGGCCATGGCGTCCTCGGCCCGCCGGGTCAGCAGTGCGACATTCCACGCGTCGACATGGCTGAGGTTGACGGACAGCCACACCGCGCCGAGGAAGAACGCACCGGGCAGCACGAGCAGGCTGATCCACCGGTCGGCCAGTGTCTTGGCCAACTGCTGGAAGAAACCGCCCACCTGCGCTACCCCCGCTCCATGGGCCGGTCCATGACCGCGCAGCGCGGGATGGCGCCCGCCGGTGGCGGTACAGCCGTCCGGTCGCAGGCGCCGTCCGGGCAGCGGAAGTGCTCCTGACGGGCGGTGCCCGGCCCGGCTCCGGGCAGTCCCGTGGCGAACGTGCGCAAGGTGGTCTCGCGGTCGGTGTTCAGCAACTGGCCCAGCAGGGTGAGCACCGGGCGCCGGGCCCGCGCCTCGGCCACAATCCGTTCCAGCAGTTCCTGACGTGCCGCGGTGTGGAGCCTGGTCTCGCCGATCAGTGCGTCGAACTCCTTGCACAGCGTGGTCAGGGCCGATCGTTCGGCGTCCATCAGGGCTCCCCCTTCCGTCAGTTGGCCGATAGTCTCATGGGCGATGTCCTCCGACCACCGGCTTGATCCGGAGCAGGCAAATCACCAGGCGGTCGACCTTCTCAACCGGGCCACCCGAGCCGGTGACACGACCCTGCTCACCCGCTGTGTGCCGTTATTCCGCAGCATCCTCGCCCTGACACCGCCGCACCATCCGCACCGTGCCACCCGCCTGTACAACCTGGCCGAGACCCACCGGGCGCTGTACGCCCTGACAGGTCGGGAGGACGACGCCGACCAGTCGATCGGCATCGGGCGACAGGCCGTGGCCGCCCTCCACGTCGGCGACCCGAACTCCGCGCTGATCCTGGGCAACCTCAGCCTCACCCATCTCCTGCGGTTCCAGCGGGTCGGGCACCCGAACGACCTGGAGGGGGCCATCGAGTACGGGGAACGGGCCGTCGTCGCGACCGGCGCCGACCTGAACATGGCGTTCCACCTGGCCACTCTCGCCACGGGTCTCTTGCTGCGGTACCAGAGGAACGGGCACCTCGCGGACCTGGACCGGGCCGTGAACGCGGACGAGCGCGCGACGGCCGTCGCCACCGTCGACTCCCCGCACAGGCAGACCATCCTGACCGACCTCGCCGCGGGCCACCTGCTGCGCTTCGAGAAGACCGGGGACCGCACGGACCTGGACCGCGCCATCGACACCGGCGAGCACGCGATCGCTGTCATCCCCGCCGACTCCCCCAACCGGGCGACCACCCTAACCAACCTCGCCACCAGCCACCTGCGGCGCTTCGAAAGGACCGGGAACCGCACGGACCTGGACCGCGCCATCGACACCGGCGAGCACGCGATCGCCGCCGTCCCCGCCGACTCCCCACACCGGCCAATCATCCTGACCAACCTCGGCACCGCCTACTGGTCACGGTTCGAACGGGTGGGCCGACCGTCGGACCTGGATTGCGCCATCGAGTTCGGGGAGCAGGCCGCCGCCGACACCGGTAGCCCGTTTCGCGTGACCGTCTTGTGCAACCTCGCCGTCGCCCATCACGCCCGCTTCGAGCGGACCGGGAACCTGGTGGACCTGGACCGGGCCATCGGCCAGTACGAACAGGCGGCGGCCGCCGCCCCGGACGACGCGCCCGACGGGGCGGCCTACCTGTCCAACCTCGGCATGGCGTACCACGCGCGGTTCGAACGGCTCGGCGAGGTGGCCGACCTGGACCGGGCCATCGGCCACCTCGGCCGTGCCGTGGCCACGGCACCCCAGGGGTACCACCAGTTCGCGACGTTTCTGTCCAACCTCGGTGTCGCGTACCACGCGCGCTTCGAACGGCTGGGGGACGTGGGCGATCTGGACCGTGCCGTCGCGTACTACGAACAGGCCGTCGCCGCGACGCCCACCGACCACCCGGATCGCGGGCTCCGCCTGTCCAACCTCGGTGTCGCGTACGACGCGCGCTTCGACCGGAACGCACACCCCGCCGACATGCACCGGGCCGTCGAGAGCCTGCAAAGAGCCGTCGCCGCGATTCCCGCCGATCACCCGCTCCGCGCGACCGCCCTGAACAACCTCGCGGCGGCCCTGCGGGGACGGTTCGAACTGCTGGGAGACCTGGCCGATCTGGACCTGGCCGTCGCGCATCAGGAACAGGCCGTGGCCGACACGCCCACCGACCACCCGGATGTCGCGTACCGCCTGTCGAACCTCGGCCTCGCCCACTGGTCCAGGTTCGCCCGCACCGGGGAGTCGTCCGACATGGAAGCGGCCATCGACGCCGCCAGACGCGCGGTGGCCGCGACACCAGACGACCATCCGGACCTTGCGATGCGCCTGAACAACCTCGGCAGCGCCCTCAAGCAGCGGTTCTGGCACAACGGCAGCCTGCACGACCTGGACCGGGCTCTCACATATCAGGAACAGGCACTGTCCGCCACACCGGACGACCACCCGGCCCGGGCCATGTACCTGAACGGCCTCGGGGTCGCCTACCAGGATCGGTCCCAGCGCAGCCGTGCCGCGACCGACTTCGACCGCGCCGTCGACCTCGTACTCCTGGCGGTCGCGGCCACACCCGCGGACCACCCCGACCGCGCGCTGCGCCTGTTCAACCTCGCGCGGGCCCACCAGACACGGTACGAGCACTCGGGCGACCCGGCCGACCTGGACCGCTCCGTCGACCTGACGCGGAAGACGGCCGCTGCGGTCCCCACCGACCACCCGGAGCGCCCGCGGTATCTGTTCGGCCTCGGCTATGCCTACCGGCTGCGGTTCCAGCGGACCGGTGACGTGTCCGACCTCGACCGGGCCGTCGACGCCGCGGAACAGGCGGTCACGGCCACCCCCGGCGACCATCCCAACCGGGCGGCACGCATCTACCTCCTCGGGACCTGTTACCGGAGGCGGTGGAGCAGCGGCGGCCCCCTCGACCGGTCGCGGATCGTCCGACTCGCGCAGGATGCACTCGCGGCCACGACGTCGCCCCCGCACGACCGGGTCCGCGCCTGCTGGGCGGTGGGCCGGCTCGCCTACCTGCTGGACGAACCGCACACCGCCCGGCTGCTGTTCGACACGGCGGTGGAGCTGCTGCCGTCGGTCGCGGCTCGGGAGACCTCGTCGGCGGACCACGAGCACCGCCTCGGCGCGAACCACGGACTGGTCGGCGAGACGATCGCCGTGCACTGTGCTCTCGACGACCCGGGCGGCGCGGTCCAGGCCGGTGAGCTGGGCCGGTCAGTCCTGCTGGCGTCCCGGCTGGCGCTGCGGACGCCCCTCGCGGACCTGGCGGCGCACCCCGCACTGGCCCGTCGCCTGAGCCGCGTCCGCGACGCCCTCAACGCGCCGGATCCCCCGGCCCTGGCTACGCCCGACGGCCAGGACATCGATCACGTGGACCGGCGCAGAAGGCTGTGGGCCGAGCACGACGCCGTCCTGACGGAGATCCGGCACCTGCCGGGCCTGGACCGGTTCCTGCTCCCGCCGACGTGGAGCGAGCTGCGCACGACCGCCGCCGACGGGGCGGTCGTTCTGCTCAACGCCGGACTGCAGAGGTGCGACGGCATCGTCGTCACCGCCGACGGGCCCCCGCTGCTGGTATCGCTGCCCAACCTGCGGCTGGCCGATGCCGAGGCGTGGGCCGCCGAGTTGACGGGAGCGACGCACGACGCCGGGTCGTTCACCGGCGAGTTGCGCCGGCAGCGGGTGCTGACTGAACTGCTCGGCCGACTGTGGGACACGGCGGTCGAGCCGGTCCTCGACGCAGTCGAACACCGGCTCCGTCGGGACGACGGAGTACTCCCCCGCGTGTGGTGGATGCCGACGGGGCCGCTCGCACTGCTGCCGCTGCATGCGGCCGGGCACCCCGACCGGCCCGGGGCGCTCGACCGGGTGGTCTCGTCGTACACACCCACCCTGCAGGCCCTGGCCCGCTCCCGGGGACGTCCGGCCGCGACGGTCCTGCGCCGGCTCACCGTCGCCCTCGACCGGACCCCGGGCCTGCCGGACCTGCCGGCCACCGCCGCCGAGGCGGCGAGCCTGCACGCGGCCCATCCGGACATGCCGTTGCTCACCAATGAGCAGGCCACCGCCGCCCGGGTAACCAGCGCGCTCCCCGAGGCTAGCTGGGCGCACTTCGCCTGCCACGCCGGCACCGACCCCTACGCGCCCTCCGAAGGCGGGCTCCATCTCCATGACGGTGTGCTGTCCATCGCGGAGATCGGCCGCCGCGACCTCCACGAGGCCGAAATGGCATACCTGTCCGCGTGCTCCACCGGACACGTCGGCCGGCGGCACGCGGACGAGTCCATCCACCTTGCCTCCGCGTTCCAGCTGGCCGGCTTCCGGCATGTCGTCGCGAGTCTCTGGCCGCTGGACGACCGCGTCGCGGCCGGCGCGGCCGATCACTTCTACCGGCTGATGCCGGACACACCGTCCGCCGATGACGCGGCGACCGCGCTCCATCGCGTCATCCGGCACCTGCGCGCCGAGCATCCCGGTCGACCGCACCTGTGGGCGTCGCTGATCCACAGCGGGCCGTAACGGCGTTCTCCCCCGGGCACGGCCGGCGACGAACGCCCCGCATTCGCACAGGCGTAGTCCTCACGTGCACCCCACAGGAAACGGTCGCACTCCGTCGGGGAGGGGTCCGGGCTCGGGGTCGCGGTGGTGGGGGTGGCCGTGAGGGCCGAGCCCGCGTGGACGTGGGCCTGGCGGTGGGGGTCGACGCGCCGGGAGCCATTGCCCGCGAGGCACCACCGCTTGAGGTACTTGCCCACCCCGGGCTCGGTGAAGCGGACCCCGTACAACTCGGCCCATCTGGCCCCGTGTCCACAGCTGTGCGGGAGTGCAGGCCTGCGGTTCTGTGGCCGAGAGTCTGTCCACCGCCGTCATGACTCACCGTCACCACCGAATGTGAGACAGAGCCGAACGTTTTACAGTCCCCCGCCAGGGCATCCGCGACACACCCGACTTCGACCGCCTCGCCGCCTGGGACGCCCTGCGCTCCCGCTTCCTCTCCCTGCCCGCCGACCCCTGGACCGCAAGGGCAAGGGCTTCGCGCACAGCGGCTGACCGGACGGGCGCCCTGTGTCACGGCAAGCTCGCCGTGACACAGGACGCCGTGGATGTGTCGCGCTCAGGAGATGTTGGGCGGCAGGGAGGAGCGCACCTTCCGAGCCGCAGCGACCAGGTTCTCGAGGGATGCGCGGACCTCGGGCCAGCCGCGGGTCTTCAGGCCGCAGTCGGGGTTGACCCACAGCCTCTCCGGCGGGATGGCCTCCAGCCCCTTGCGGAGCAGGGCGGCCGCCTCGTGGGTGCTCGGGACGCGCGGGGAGTGGATGTCGTAGACGCCGGGGCCGGCCTCGCGCGGGTAGCCGTGAGCGGACAGTTCGCGGGCGACCTGCATGTGGGAGCGGGCTGCCTCCAGACTGATGACGTCGGCGTCGAGGTCGTCGATCGCCTGGACGATGTCGCCGAACTCGGCGTAGCACATGTGGGTGTGGATCTGGGTGTCGGGCCGCACGTCACTGGTGGTGAGACGGAACGCCTCGGTGGCCCAGGCCAGGTAGGCGGGGCGGTCGGCGGCGCGCAACGGCAGGGTCTCACGCAGGGCGGGTTCGTCCACCTGGATCACCGAAGTACCGGCCGTCTCCAGGTCGTTCACTTCGTCGCGCAGGGCGAGAGCGACTTGGCGTGCGGTGTTGGCGAGCGGCTGGTCGTCGCGGACGAAGGACCAGGCGAGCATGGTGACCGGGCCGGTGAGCATGCCCTTGACCGGCCGGTCGGTCAGGGACTGGGCGTATGTGGTCCAGCGGATGGTCATCGGCTCGGGGCGGGAGATGTCGCCGGCGAGGATAGGCGGGCGGACGTAGCGGGTGCCGTAGGACTGGACCCAGCCGTGCTGGGTGGCAAGGTAGCCGGTGAGCTGCTCGGCGAAGTACTGGACCATGTCGTTGCGCTCGGGCTCGCCATGGACGAGGACGTCGATGCCGGTCTTCTCCTGGAAGGAGATGACTTCGCGGATCTCGGTCTCGATGCGCCGCTCGTATCCGGCGGTGTCGATGCGGCCGGCGCGCAGGTCGGCGCGGGCGGTGCGCAGCTCGGTGGTCTGTGGGAAGGAGCCGATGGTGGTGGTCGGCAGCAGGGGCAGGCGCAGGTGGGCGTGCTGGGCGGTCGCTCGCTGCGGGTACGGCTGCGAGCGGCGGCCGTCGGCGTCAGTGACGGCCGCGGCGCGGGCGCGTACCGCCGGGTTGTGGGTGAGGGCGGATCCGGCCCGGGAGGCCAAGTCGGCGCGGTTCACGGCGAGCTCGGCCGCGATGGTGTCGGTGCCCTCGGTGAGACCGCGGGCGAGGGTGACGACCTCAGCCGTCTTCTGGCGGGCGAAGGCCAGCCAGCGGGCGACCTGCGGGTCCATCTCGCGTTCCGCCGTCGCGTCCAGGGGGACGTGCAGCAGGGAGCAGGAGGCAGCCACGTCCACCCGGTCGGCGAGGCCGAGCAGGGTGCCGAGTGTCGACAGCGACTTCTCCATGTCGTTGATCCACACGTTGCGGCCGTCGACGACTCCGGCAACGAGCCGCTTGCCGGGCATGCCGCCGGCGGCGGCGAGGTCGTCGAGGTTGGCGGCACCGGCGCCGGTGAAGTCAAGGGCCAGTCCGTCGATCGGTGCCTTGGCCAGGACAGGGAGGGCGTCGCCGAGCCGGTCGAAGTAGGAGGCGACCAGGAGCTTGGGCCGGTCGGTGAGCGTGCCGAGGTCGCGGTAGGCGCGGGCTGCGGCGTTCAGCTCGGCCGGGGTGCGGTCCTGGACGAGGGCGGGCTCATCCAGCTGGACCCACTCGGCACCGGCGGCCCGCAGGTCGGCCAGTACCTCGGCGTATACCGGCAGCAGCCGGTCGAGCAGTGTCAGCGGCTCGAAGTCCGCGGCGACACCGGGGGCGGACTTGGCCAGCAGCAGGTAGGTAACCGGGCCGACCAGCACGGGGCGCGCGGTGAGGCCGAGCGCGAGGGCTTCCTTCAGCTCGGCGACCTGCTTGGCCGAGTCGGCGGAGAAGGCGGTGTCGGGGCCGAGTTCGGGGACCAGGTAGTGGTAGTTGGTGTCGAACCATTTGGTCATCTCCAGCGGCGCGACGTCCTGGGTGCCGCGGGCCATGGCGAAGTAGCCGTCGAGCGGGCTGGCATCGACAGCGGTGCGGTGGCGGGTCGGGATGGCGCCGACCATGACGGTGGTGTCCAGGACGTGGTCGTAATACGAGACGTCTCCGGTGGGCACCTCGTGGATGCCGGTGTCGGCGAGCTTCTGCCAGTTGGTGCGGCGCAGGCCGGCGGCCGTCTCCTTGAGGGCGTCGGCGGTGACCCGGCCCTTCCAGTAGCCCTCGATGGCCTTCTTCAGTTCACGGTTCTGGCCTTGGCGGGGGTAGCCGTACACGGTGGCCCTGGCGGCCGCGGCTGCGGACTTGGCTGTCACGGAACTCTCCTTCGCGAGTGTCTCTCCGAAAGACCCGGGACGACTCGTAGGACGCGAAGGGATGGCACACCGGGCGGACCACGCCGCAGTGTCGTCGCGTGTGCCTGCCTGATATGTACGCCGACCCGCCCACGAGGTCACCGAGATCACCGTGCGCTCACGCACGGGCAGTGGCAGGTCTTCGGACTCGCGGGCACGTCTGCCGGGGGCAGACACCTACTGGCCGTCGCTTCCCAGACCCGTCTGTCGGGTCCAGTGCGTATGACGGCGGTCGTTCCCGCTCACCGCTGCGGGGCAGTCCCGGATTCCCACCGGGTTCCCTCTTACGACGCGCCTGCCTGGAGGACAGGGCGAACCAGCTGCACCCGCCACCCTAGGCGCCGAGCTCGGCTCCGGGCCAACACCGGTCACATGCCGGACGGTGAGATGAGACACCCGCCCAAGCCCCGGTAGCGCCGGGAACGGAAACGCGGCGGAGCGCGGAGCGGTTCCTCAGTCCTCGCTCCACGCCCGCCTCCACAGGAGCCCGGGCCCCTCAGCCCCCGGTCGTATGTGTGGAACCCCCGGCCGGTCTTCCGTCCGAGCATCCCGGCCTCGACCATCCGCTGGAGCAACAGCGGCGGCGGTACGTACAGCGGCTCCTTGAACTGCTCATACAGCGACTGGGCGCGATGGCGGCGACCGTGTCCAGACCGATGAGGTCGGCGAGCTTGAGCGGGCTCATGGGGTGGGCGCAGCCGAGTTCCATGCCGACGGGTGCGGGGCGGGGCGATGAGGGGATGCGGAGCGGGCAGCACGACCGGCACCGTCGGCGCGGCCGGGGCGTCGCCGACCGGCCGCGGGGACTATCCCCGCAGGCACCGAGTCCGGTTCCTGCTGCTCAGGTTGCGGGGCCGGTGAGCGGAATGGTCGCGGTGATGGTCCCTACTCCGCCTGTCCGCCGGGTGATCTGGATGCGGGCGATCTGACGCACGATGCGCCGCCTCAGTTCCTCCAGCCGGCTGGCTCCGGGGCGCAGTTCTGACGGGGACAACAGCGGCTGCGGCCGGGCTGCCGTCTCGTAGGGGCCGGTGACGCTGATCGTTACCTCGTACCGGCCGAGTGTGCAGGTGAGTTGGCAGGAGGATCCGGGCGGGCTGCGTGTCAGAGCGTCGGAAGTCAGTTCCGAGGCGACCAGTAAGGCGTCGTCCACTCCGCCCTGGTGTGCTGCGCGGAAGTGGGCGTCGGGGGCACAGAGCAAGGGGTGGAGGGCGAATTCCACTTCGCTGCGGGCATGTGCCGCCGAGTCCGGCCGACAGGTGTCCCCTCCGGGGTCATCCGAGGCGTCGGCGGACTGGGGGTCGGTCGGATCTCCATCCGCAGGGCTCATGCCCCCCGCCTACCCTGCCCCGCCGGACCATACCGAAGAAGCGCGGGGGAAGTCCTTGAGACGCAGACCCGCGCGTCTGCCTGTCCGGGTTCGTGAGCGGATGGCCGGCCCCGTCGTTCACGACGACGAGCTTGCAGGTTCCCCGCCATGCCTTCCCCAGCACTGCCATGAGGACGGAACGGAAGGCCCGAGCTGAGGGATGCTCACGCGCATACGGCCGGCAGCGGTTCGCCTTGGACGTGAGACTCACCATGGCGGTGTCATGATCGTTTGGGGATACTCCCTTGATGACGACTCATCAGCCGCAGCCCGGCGCGCAGGGCCCGCTTCCGGTGATTGCCCCGCAGGGTGACTTCGACGAAGACACCCTGGCCCCGCTGGAAGCGCGGATCAGGGAAGCCGTGCACGCCCACGGCGGGATGATCCTGGACGCCGGCAACATCACCTTCGGCGACTCAACCTTCCTGCGCCTGCTCCTGGCCACCCACCAGGGAGCCGACCTCCGCATCGTCGCGCCCTCCCCCGCGGTCACACGGCTGATCAGCATCGTCGGCGCCGACCAGGTGCTGAACATCCATCCCACCCTGGAAGCCGCCCGCAACGCCTGACCGACGCAACTGACACCAGCCGGTCGGCCAGCGTGGGCACCTGGTGCAGGTGGCAGAGCGCCCAACGAAGCCAGAAGCAGTCGAGTGTGGGGGCAGTGGTTCGGGGTACTCACCTGCCGGTATCAGCCGTCAGGGCTGAAGGACAGGCAGGTTGAACCGATGAGGCGTTCGGAGCTGGGGCGTGAGGTGGAGTGGGTGGTTGTGGACTGCCCGCCCCGGGACATGCCCCGGCGGTTGTGCCGGGTCCTGGCCCGGGGTCTGCCCGCGGACGGAGTGACGATGTCGCTGCTCACCGACACCCCGTCGCGGCAGATGTTGTGCGCGTCGAACCAGATGGCCACCGACCTCGAAGAAGCGCAGTTCACCGTGCAGGAAGGCCCATGCATCACCGCAGCTGAAATAGGTGACGAGGTGCATCTGACCGACTGGAAGGCCGGAGCGCGGGAATGGCCGCTGTTCACGGCCGCCTTCCGCGAACGGCACCCCGACGTCCAGGCGGTCCACGCCTTCCCGCTCTGGTTCGGTGACTACATCCTCGGCTCGGTCGACGTGGCCACCCGCACCCCGGGAGGTCTGTCCCGTGGCGCGATCGAGCAAGCCGTGGACGCGGTCGACGCGGTCGCGGACGCTCTGCTCCCCGCGCAGCAGCTGCTCCTGGAACAGGACGAGCACCCACCGTGGGAACCGGCCGATGTTGTGCGCGCGCACTGGTCGGACACCCATCGCGCCATCGGAGTCGTCGCCGTGAAAGAAGAAATGAACACCGACGACGCCCTCGCCCTCATGCGCGCCCGAGCCTTCGCCTCTGGCCAGACTCTGGCGGAGATCACCGCTGACATCCTGCGCACCTGACCACCCGCACCACTACCACGGCGCCCATCGCGGGAGGGGCCTGGCCGCCCTGCGAGGGGGGCTATGTGCAGCGCGGTTCTGGTGTGTGGCGTCCTTAAGCGCCATCGGGCGGAGCCGCGCCCCTTCCAGGGTCTTCTGCAGTGCCGGTCGACCTCAGGGGGCACTTCCCCGCCCTGTGCTGCTGATACGACCGCTTCGGCCACCATCGGCAGTCCGCGCGGCGGTCTACGGCCGGACGCACCGCGCCCGCTGGCCGTACCTCATGCCGCTGGAGTAGAGGAACCCCTGGCAATTGCGACCCATGAACTTGATGCCTTGGGTACGCCGCTCCACATGAGTCAGCCGGAGGACTTCAGTGCCCAACTCGGTCGAGAGCTCCAGGAGGTCACCGGGCTTGAGGTCCTCGGCGAGGACATCGATTGTCATGGCGGGGATGGTACGGCTTGATCGCGAGCCGCTCGGCGAAGGATGACTGCGAGATGCCTGAGCAGACCGGCCACAGTGGGATGATCTCGTCGTGGCTGCTGTGATCACGGCGTCAGAGCCTTCCTGGATAGCCCCCTTCACGGGCTGAGCCCGCGGCAGTTCGGCAAGTTGGTGGCCGCAGTGCAGCGCGAGAGTGCAGCCGAACCACGGACGGGGCGCCCGTGGGGCCTGTCACTTGAGGACCGTATTCTCTTGGTCGCGGCCTACTGGTGCACCGCCTTGACCTTGCGCCAACTGGCCCTGCAGTTCGGGATTTCGAAGTCGGCCGCCGACCGGATCATCGACCACATCGGCCCTCTGCTGGCCTTGCCACCCCGATGCCGGTTCGCGAGGGGCACTGTGCTGATCGTCAACAGGAGGATAAGCGGCGAACCTCTCGGTCTCTCAACCGCCCGCCTCAACGTTGCGGTACAACCCTTCGGCGTACACCTTCAGCGCTTCGAGCTCACGGTCATCGGCGGTGAGCTCCCAGCGAAGCCTGGTCGACACCCACTCCCCTATATACCGGCTGTGCCTCCGGTGACGGCGGCATCCAGTCGGCCGGGTCCTGGTCCGACTTCGACCTGTTGGTGCGTACGGTCACCGCGACGAGTGAAACGTACGACCCCCTGGTCGTTCGCGTACGCGAGCGCCCGAACCCGCAGAAACAGTCCCCCGGGTCACGGGCACTCGATCACTGGCACGGGCGGCTCGGTGAAGCTGCGCAGCATTCCCTCCATCTGAGCAACGCAGCCCCCGCCGACGAGCAGGGTGGTTCGAGAAGGGCGTCTACCGGCCGTCGGTCTCCTCGGGGACGGTGACGGAGTCCGCCGTACACGGGCCCGTCACGTCGTCGCCCCGGTCGCGTAAGGCGCTGCGGCGTGTAGTGCGGAACCGTACGGGCCAGGGCGCTGATACTGCGGAGTCGCCGATCGGGGACCGGCTCGGCGTCGTGCAGCACCGTGTGAAAGGTTGCACAGAACAAGTCCCCCAGGGCCCCCGGCCGCGCGCAGTCGATTGTTGACGAGTGGCAGGAGCTACTGGCTGGGCTCAGGCGGATGGTGCGTCCCCCGTGAGAGCTACAGGAGCTGTCCATACACGGGTGATTCCTGTGCGACTGCGGAGCTCTAGCGTGGTCTTCAGGTCGCCGCAGGGGGGACCCACCACCGCAAGGAGGCCACCATGGGCACGACGTCCGCCCTACGACACGACCAAGGCTCCGGCCCGGGCCGGCACCCCGACGGGGGCAGCGGCCGCTTCGGCCTGATCGCGCGTCATCCGCTCGGCTGGATGCTGGCGGGAATGGCCGGCGTCGGCCTGCTCTCCGGGCTGACGGCGACCGGACCCGGCCCCGTGCCTGCGCTGGGCGCGGTCGCCGCGGTGGCCGTGTACTGGTTGGTCATGCGTCGTGTGGCACGACGCTCCACTCCGGAGATCGCCCGGTCCGGGGCCGCCCGGGAGGTGCTGTTGGGCGGCACAATCGGTCTGGTCTTCATCCTTGTCTCCGCCCTCCTGATCAGGGCGTTGGGAGGCTATTCGTTCACCTGGGGGAACGACGGCGTCCTGTCGGTCGCCGGGACCGCGGTCGCGGTCCAGATCGGCGCTGCGGTCACTGAGGAATTGTTGTTCCGCGGTCTGGTCCTGCAGGCTCTTGAGCAGCTGTGGGGCAGCGGGGCCGCCATCGTGATCACCGCGCTGTTCTTCGGTGCCGCTCACATGGGCTCCGAGGGCGCGAACGCGTGGAGCGGACTGGCGATCGCTCTTGAGGCGGGCGTCCTGCTGGGAGCCGCGTTCCTGTGGCGACGTAGTATCTGGTTCGTCGTGGGGCTGCATTTCGCCTGGAACGTCACGGAGCAGCTGCTCGGCATCCCGGTCTCCGGACACGCCCCCAACGGCCTGTTCATCGTCGACGTCGACGGCTCCAACCTTCTAACCGGTGGCAGCTTCGGCCTGGAGGCATCGATCATTCCCGTCGTCATGAGCATGACCATCGCCGTTGTGATGCTCGTCCACGCCCACCGGAACGGTGGCATCAAGTGCCGACGACCCGCAGGCCGCTGAGTCAGGTCGACTGGAGGGGAACCGAAATGATGTCGCGTCAGGCGCCCTGCAGCAGGTGCATGCTGCTGCTTCGGGCGTCGCTGGACCGGTGGAAGGAGCGGGACGCTCTCGTCAAGGACGGCGCCCTCGCCCTGACGCTCGCCGTGCTGGCTTTCGTACCGCCCCTGTCCGAGATTGGTGCGCAGATCGGCGATCTGCCTGAGCGGCCGGCGAACTTGCTGAGCGCCGGTCTGGCTCTGGCCCAGACCGTGCCGCTGGCAGTCCGCCGCAGATGGCCCGCAGTTTGTCTGGCCGTCATCGCGGGCGCGTTCGCCGTGCACCAGGCGCTGGGCTTCGCGACAACGTTTGCGAGCATGGGGCTGTACCTGGCCTTGTACTCCGCCGGGGCCCACCAGGTCCGCTTCAGGCGCGGCCCGCTCATCGTGGTGAGTGCGGGTTACGCCGTTCTGGCCGTTGTCCTGCATCGTCTCGGCTCACCGAATTCGCTACCGGACTATCTCGCGTTCTCTCTGGCTCTGGCCGCGGCCTGGCTGGTGGGGAGAACTGTGCGCACACGGCGGACGGAAGAGGCGAAGCGGCGGCGGCTGGCTGCTGAGGTGGCCACGGCCGCCGAGCGTGCGCGGATCGCCCGCGAACTGCACGATGTGGTCACCCACCACGTGACGGCTATGGTGGTCCAAGCCGACGCGGCGCAGTTCTTACTCACGTCCGCGCCGGAACGCGTCGGCGAGGGATTGACGGCCGTGAGCGACACCGGCCGTCTCGCGCTGACGGAACTGCGGTATTTGCTCGGTGTCCTGGAGGCGACCGGCGAGGCGGCGTCCGCGACCTCAGAGCATGCAGACCGGACGCCCGCCCTCGGACGTGTGGGGGACATGGTCGAGCAGACTCGCAGGTCGGGCCAGCCGGTCGAGTTCGGCGAGCAGGGTGAGCGGCGGCCGCAGAGCGTAGATGTGGAGCTGGCCGCGTACCGAGTGGTGCAGGAAGCGCTCACCAACGCCATAAAGTATGCGCCAGGGAAGCCGACATGGGTGCTGCTCCGGCACAGCGACGAGCACATCGAGATTGTGGTGACCACCGACGGATCCGCGGCCGCACCGCTTGTGCGGAAGCCGGGGCCCGCGGGTGGACGCGGGCTGGCCGGGCTGCGTGCACGGGTGCGGATGCTTGATGGTGAACTGGAGACCGGTCCCCGGCCCGGAGGCGGGTTCGAGGTCCGTGCCACGATTCCGTCCAAGCCCTTTCGGGAGTGACCCCTTGAGTGATGCGCGACCACTGATCCGTGTACTCGTCTGCGACGACCAGGCGCTGGTGCGGACCGGCTACGTCACCATCTTCTCCGCCCAGCCCGACATGGAAGTCGTCGGAGAGGCCGGGAACGGGCATGAGGCGGTGCAGACCGCGCGGCGACTGCGTCCCGACGTGGTCGTGATGGACATCCGGATGCCGTTGCTCGACGGCATCCAGGCGACGCGGCAACTGGCGGGTCCAGATACCGAGGACGCGCCTAAGGTACTGGTCGTCACTACCTTCAACGTCGACGCCTACGTCTACGACGCGTTGCGCGCCGGAGCCAGCGGCTTCCTCCTTAAGGACGCGCCCCCAGCGGAGCTGGCCAACGGCATCCGGACCGTTGCCCGGGGCGAGGCCCTGCTGGCACCCGCCGTCACCCGCGACCTCATCGGCCACTTCGCCCAGCATCTGCGACCGGCCGACTTCTCAAGGCCGGCCAGACAGGACGTCGTGCGAGCGCTGACCCCCCGCGAGCTGGAAGTCCTCCAACTGATCGCCGAGGGGCTATCGAATGCGGAGATCGCCGCGTCAATGTTCATCACGCCCGAGACCGTCAAGACCTACGTGTCGCGCATCCTGGCTAAACTCGGCCTGCGCGACCGCGTCCAAGCCGTCGTCCTCGCCTACCGGGTCGGACTGGTCCCCGGCACACCGTGACCGGCAAACGCGCGTGCCCCGTAGCGGCACCTGCCGTGGCCCACACGTCATACGCATGATCCGCCGGCCAGACAGCCACGCCCTGAGATGACCGGCCACGGATGGCTGGGGCGGCGACACCCCGAGTTCGTTGCCGCGTCCGCCATCGGCCTTCTGAATGCGGCGCAGCGTTCAACGCGGCCGGGTGGACTGCGATCCGGGAGGCGTCCTGAGGATTCGGCCGATCTGACGACCGATCTTTGCCGCAGCTCTCCAGGGCCGACCCGAGAACTGCGATGCGGAGTGCCCTGTTCCTTGGCAGCTCCGACGCCGGGAGACAAGTCACTCACTCCTGCTCGGTCGGGTGGTCCAGCCTCTAGGGCAGCCCCACCCAGCCCCAGCTCCGGCGAGCAGCCTCCATGACTACTGCGCCCATTCACGCAGAAGGTGGGCTTCGCGTACGGTGCGCACATCGGTTGCCGGGTTTCATAATGCGGTACATCGCGTGCCGGTCAGTCAGGAACCTGGCAGCCCTACGTGACGCTGCCGGAGCGCGCTGGGTTACGAGGCGGCCGCTTCCTCGATCGTCCGTCGGATCTCCAGGACGGTGTCGACGCCGGTGATCTCGCAGAGGCGTCGTACCTGCGCGGAGGGTGCGACGACACGCAACGTCCCCATCTGATGGGTGAGGATCAGCAGGTTCAGGAACGTCGAGTCGGCGAAGGTGACGGCGGAGGCCTCGAGGACGACTTTCGGGTACTGCCTGGCCGCGGTGTGCAGCGCCTCCCGCAGCGGAGCGATCGAGCCCAGGTCGTACTCGCCGAACGCGGCGATCACCCGGGCCCCGCGGTACTCGTACTGCCGAATCTCCGGGCCGTACGAGGTGTCCCCGGTGATCCGCTCCGGGGTCAGCGTCCCGCTGGCGCTGCTCGTGCACATCGACAAGGCGGCCTCGTTCCAGAACACCTCGGGCTCCTTCTGCGATTCTCCCGTGTGGGAGCACGTCATCGGTTACCGGAAAAGTATGTCATGCAACGTGCTTCCGGCAACCTGCGTCCCCTAAGATGCTGGGCATGGCCGCAGTACCTGAGTCCCACACCGGATGGACGTTCATCACCAACCACGCGCGCGTGCTGGCCGCCATCGCCGACAATCCGAACATCCGCATCCGAGAGATCGCCGCCCACTGCCGGCTCACCGAGCGTGCCGTCTCCAGGATCATCTCCGACCTGGAGCAGGACGGATACCTCTCACACACCCGTGAAGGACGTACGAACAACTACCGCGTCGATCCGGACAAGGTGCTGCGCCATCCCGCCGAAGCCGGCCTGCCCGTGGCCTCGCTCCTCTCCCTGCTCGTACAGGACGAAACCGAGCGCGCTGCTCCACCGACCGCCCACGAGCTGCCTCAGAACAACGCCCCCGCCGCGAGGTAGCGCGGGATCCTCCCGGACTCAGTGCCCCTGGTCCGTCAGCACGGCACCTGATGACACCGGGCAGCAGTCAGCAATGACTAGAACGTCTCGATCGGATGACGACCGGCACCGCAGCGTTCCGAAGAACCCATCCCTCAGCGTCGGCGAAGCGTAAATGGCACCGACGGATCAAATGGCCCCGCCCACCCGGCCGGCTGTCTCGGCGCCTACTGGCTCGACCGGCCGGAACACGAAATAGAACTGTGCAGGCACTGCCGAGCGCTGTTCGAACCGCCGCATGAGGTCTCTCAACCCGCTTGGGTGGCTATCTCCTAACCGGCCTCGCGGCTGTGAGTGCCTTTGGATCTCGCTCGCCGTCGCCCTGGTCCGGTGCCCGTCCGTCATCGCCGAACAGTGCACACCTGCGACGCAAGCACGGACTGTCCGAGACAGATAGTTCCACCGGCACGGGGGAAGCGCTGCGCACTACCCCGACCTGCCCGGGGTGCTGATCCGAGCGAGCAGCGTGCAGGAGCACCCCTTGACCACGATCTGACGGCAGCAGACAGCGAGGGCCACAACGCCGACGCGCTCCCCGCGAGGCGGCCCTGGCCGTGCTGCGCATGCTCCTGGTCTCTTGTCGGCGATCTGCCGCTGAGCCAGGACCACGCCGTAGTGGTCCATCGCGGCCAGCAGTTGGATAGCGGTCGCGGTCCGGGGACGGGAGCCTCGCAGGGGCTTGCCGTCGACGGCGACGGCCCGCAGGGCGGGCCGCTTCGGGGGTGGTTAGGGTGGCGCTGGTGGTGGGGTTCTGGTCTGCAGGTATGGGCCGTGGCCGCGTCCAGCGCGTCGCCGTCGACTTGCTGGAGCAGGCGGCGGACGGTGGTGGCGTGCGGCACCGTCCGCAGGCCGGTGAGCGGTCAGCCGCAAAGCAGAGGTTGCCCAGGACGTGCTGCTGCGCATCTGTGCGCGGAGATTCGTTCGCGGGGCAGACCGGACGAACCCGCCCCTCATTCGGAATCGCCCCGCTACAATCCCCACGCTCAAGCCGTTGACCTGGGCATACACCGAAGTCCGGCCGGAGTACTAGGTCTCAGTCGCCGCCCCCGCCACACCCACTGCCGCAGGAGTGGGTGTCAGCCTCGTCGGCCCAGTTGCCCCCGTCGCCGGGACCCTCACCGTCCGTACGGCCCGGGGCCCGGCTCCCGCGTGATGCCCGCGGGAGACTCGGCTCGAATTCCCTCTTGCGCACTGCGGCGAGTGTCGCGGGCGGGACCCTCGCCAGTTCGGCGTCGGCCTGTTGCCGGCAGTGCTGGTTGAAACGTCGCCAGCGCCGGGTCAACCAGCCCGGCCACGCGGCGGAGAGCAGCGAGAGGAAGGCCCAGACGATCAGCTGTGCGAAAATCCACGCGGCCACGTCGTCCTCGGGGAGGAATGGCACCGGCGCCCCGGTTGGGATGGACTGGAAGGCCATGCCGAGGCTGGCCAGCAGCCCGGCGCTCAAGGAGAGGACCCGGCCGGGCTCCGCGAACCGGCGGAGACCTGTTTTCTCCTGGGTCAGTGCGGTCCGGTAGGGCTCGAAGTGGGGCTCCCGTCGCAGCTCGTACAGCTGTGCTCCCTGGGGACCGCGGTCCCCGATGCAGTGGGCGAGCGCGCGCAGTGTGGGACCGGCCGGTTCCGGAGCGCCTGGGACTGCGGTCAGAATGCCCTCCTCCGACACCTCCACGGCCCCGTCGGCGGCGAGGACGCACACGGCGACCCGTGCGGTGTACTGCTGGTCGTCCACCTGCTCCGCCGCGGCCACGGGGCCGATGCCTTCGGTCAGGTACCGGCGGATGGTGGCGCGGTCGGGTCGGCCGCGTCTCCGGAACAGGGCCCCCAGCGCGCAGTTCGCCAACACGAAGCCCAGCAGCCAGCCGGCCACTATGTTCCATTCGTCGGGTATCCACCCCATAGTCCGTCCCCCGCCCTCAGTCAAGCGCTGTGTGCCCCGTTCCGGGAGTGGTCATGCCGTCGCGGGGTCATGTGCCCGGGGCGGGAGCCCGGACGCCGCGGGCCACTGCACGTCGGTCCGACACCGCCCACGGCTGTTGCCCCGATGGCCGGATCGCTGACGAAAGGGCATCTGTGGCTACATGACGACATCAACGCCCGCCGAGACCCCGATAGCTCCCTCGTCTCGTGCGCCGAGTCGCTGAGCATCGTCACCCTGCCCGAGGCAGGAGTTCGACATCGACGATGACGCCACCGGCGAGGAGCCGGAGCCGGCTGACGTGATGGCCCTGTTCAGACCCGCATGGCCCAGTGATCTGCAATAGGCCCTGACCTGCGAGGATCGCCCGGGAAGTAATCACCCGGGAGGTGATCACCCGGGATGGCCTATCATTCGCCACTGCACTCGGCCGGATGATCTGCCATCGGGGTCCCACTTGATCAGCGTTCTTGCGTTCGCCGTCCTCGCGTTCGCTGGATCCCGGGGGCACAGCTCGTCGTCCACGACTCGATCCTCGATCCGGTCCGCCTACGCGTCGACCTCTGGCAGCAGAAGCGCCCCCAGTCCGCGTTCCGGGCCGCCCTCGTCCCCCTGATCTCCCGCCTCTACTGCTCCGGCTGGTGGGTGTCCGGCTGACATGATCTTTTCCTGGCCGACGTGGTAGCGCACGTACTTGTCGCCCTTGAACAGGAACACCTCGTTGCTGCTGCCGGGCTTGTTGACGGCGGCGTCGATGTCGGACTCGAAGATGTTCCCCCGGGGACCGCGCCAACCTTCCGCTCATCGTTCCCTGACTGGTGATCTCCTCGCTACGGAGGCTGCAGCGGACGTACTGACGCCGGTCGACCGTCTCGGACTGGAGCTTCTCCCGCGAGACGCGGCGGACCTCGCGCCCCCAGAAGGCGCCAGGAAGAAGCCGAAGCGGTACCGGCGGCGGGGCGGAGAACGCTGTCTCTCCATCCCCCTCCGGTGATAGCTCCCGGGCATCAGCCGGCGGAGCCCGAGCGCTCTTCATCCTGGATTCCCCGGGTCTTCAACGGGTGAGCAGGGCCTTCAGGACGCCGGTGACAATGGCGGTGCCGAGGAGGCCGCCGGCGAGCGTGCCTACGCCGACACCCATCGCTGCCAGGGGTTTGATGTCCGGTTTCAGCAGCGTTCTGCCCCCGAGGTGCCGGAAGGCGACGACCGTGGCGAAGCCGCCGGCAACGAGAGGGAGCGAGGTCAGGAAGAGGAACCCCGTGAAGTTGTGGTCCGGTTCCTGCGCGGAGGTCTCCCGCTGGCCCTGGAAGGTGACCTCGACTATCTGGCCGTCCCAGTAGGTCGCGGTGACAGTGTCGCCGGGCTGGGCGGCGCTGTAGACCGGATGACTCCCTCCGCCCATCCGTACCCACTGCGCCAGCCGGCCGTCGCGGGAGAACAGCATGTAATGGGGGCGGTTCTTGCCCGAGTTCCGGCGCTCCTTGTCGACGAGCGTGACCGGCGTCTGTGACAGGCAGCCCGGCGCGGGCTCCGCGGTGGGACACGTGGGCGCCGAATCGTACGCCTGCTGCTTCTCCAGCTTGCCGGGCAGCAAAAGGACGGCGAGGGCGAGACCGACGAGCAGGAGGACGCCGGCGATCGCGGCCGACAGTGCGGGCCTGGGCCTGTGCTCGGCAGCCAACCTGATCCCCTTACGGCCCGTGGCGTGGTTGGCGAGGATCTTTACATCGCGACGCGAGGGCGTCAATGAGACTTGTTCATCCTGGGCTGTCGGGTGAACCCGGCCGGTCAGGGGCGGAGACGTGGCGAAGCCCCTCGTCGTTGGTGTGGTGATCTCACTCAACACGCCGACGGCCGGGGGCTTCGTTGGTTCCGTATCCTTCCACGCTCGATGTCCCGCACAAACTGGTCGAGCATGTCGCGTGCCTCATCTACACCCGAAGGTGTGAACAAGTCACTCGTTGGCGTAAGTTGCACTGCCTCCAACAGGCCCTGCTCGAGCCCGCCCACCTGCGCAAGAACGAGACGTTCGCGCAGCTCGGCGCCGAGTTCGGCATCTCCGAGGCGACAGCCTGGCGGTACGTGGACGAGACCGTCGATGTCCTTCCTGCCTGGGCGTCTGGCCTGCGCAAGGCCCTGACCGGCCAGGGCGAGGACGACTTCGTGATCGTGAACGGCACTCTGATCCCCACCGACCGGATCGCGGCCCTGCCCGGACGCACTGAGAACCCGACCGCCGCCCGCGCTCATGGCGTGATCGAGAACTGCCTCACCCGCCAGATCCTCATCCTGGCCGACCGCGCCTACCAGGGCGCCGGCGCCACCGTACGCACCCCCTACTACCACCACGAACTGCCCAGGCACCACCAGCGGTACAACCGGAACCACGCCCGGCTCCGCGCACCAGGCGAACGCGCCTTCGCACAGCTGAAGACCTGGCGCCTACTTCGTCGAGGCCGCTGCTCGACCAACCGCATCGGACGCATCGCCGCCGTCCACACCCTCCTGATCTGCGGATACAGGGGATGGGATGAAAGAGGTTCAGTGAGCTTCTTCGAGTTAGCCACCGGTCCAGTGATCGTGACTGAGCGCTTCGCTTGGCGAGTGAGCCCTTGAGTGGGTGGCTGCACCGTCCGGTGCCAGCTGCTGGGTGAGCCGGGACAAGGGCCCACTCGAATTTGTCGGCCAGAACGCAAACAGGGCGGGCAAGGCCGATGAGGGACGATCAAGCTGTTGTCAGTGGCTGACTCTAGGGTCGGCCCTATGACATGAACTCGTAGCCCGAATTCGTCACTTCCTTGCTCCAGGCCACTGGCCGTATCAAGAAAAGGTGATCGCCTGGGCACCCGCCCAATCTCAGCGATGTTCGCCCCTGGTGACTTCCAGGCGGGCTACCGGGCCTCGTGGTGGACCACCAACGAGGACCGCGCCAACGCCAAGCCTCCTGTCGATCTGTTCTGCAACGCGTCGAACAACTGTGTTCCTTCCAAGATCGGCGACAACGACTCCAACGACCCGGGCCTGGGTGCCTGCACGCTCGACCCGGGCGACAGCGACACCGATCCACACTGGCTGCATTGCTGGTGGCACGAGGAGACCAGCAAGGAGCAGTGGAAGGACTGCGAGCGACTGGCCGAGTGCGGCAACGGGGGTGCACCGCTTCAGTACGTCGTACGGTGAGCAGGCCGACGCTGGCTCCTGTTGATCAGAACCTCATGGGGCTCTCGTCCAGGGCGTAGCGGACGTGTGGGCCGCCGAAGTAGCTGCGGATGCTCTGTGGCTGACGTTGTCGGAGGTGGAAGAACCTTCGAGGTTGGGCCTTGACCCAAGGCCGAGACCCGGACACGCCGCAATCTTTACAGTCCGTCGCGAACCAAGTCAGATGGTTGGGGCCCTTGCGGCCCTGCTGCACCAGGTAACCACCATGTCCCGTGCACGAGAGGGCATGATTTGAAGTCAGCCAGAAACCGAGTCAGACAGTTGCGAACTCTCCGCCCGCACGCGCCCACGACCCACTCCCAACCAGCCTCGAGCGGCTCATGACGCTACCGACGCTGATTCGTCGGAGTTTCACCGACCAGGGGTTCGGTTATCCCTTCCGTTGATGTCCCCCGTACGCAACCGATCACTCCTTCGACCGGCTGCCGAGCACCGTGCGTCCGGCCTCGCCCACCCGCCAAGCGGCCGTGCCCGCGTTCAGGAGGTTGACCGTGGCCCGTGCGTCGCATCGGGAAGACCGTCTTCGCACGGCACCCCTCTGTCTGCATGATCTTCTGGCCGTCCTACGCGATGTCGCTCCCGAAGCCCGGCTGGTCACCCGGCCCGACGGCGGGCGGGTGCGGGTGCACGGGGTGTCGTTGGACAGTGCCGATGTCGTGCCCGGCGACCTGTTTGCCGGCCTTCCGGGGAGGCTTCGCCACGGGGCCGACTACGTCAGCCGGGCCGTCGCAGCCGGGGCTGTCGCCCTGCTCAGTGATCGCCCCGACCATCGCCTGCCGTCACTGGTCGTCGACGAGCCCCGCCAAGTCCTCGGCCATCTGAGCGCCCGGCTGTACGGCATGCCCTCCCACGCCCTGTCCGTCTACGGCGTCACCGGGACCAACGGCAAGACCAGCACCGTGCACCTGCTGGCCGCCGGACTGGAGGCTGCAGGGCGCCGCACCGGTCTGGCAGGCAGCCTGGAGACACGTCTGCCGGACTGCGCCGGGCAGCCGGCCAAGCGCACCACCGCGGAAGCGCCCGCTCTCCAGCGACTGCTCGCCCGCACCCGCCAGTCCGGTGGAACCGACATAGTGCTGGAAGTCTCCAGCCACGCCCTGGAGCTCGGCCGGGTGAACGGCACCCGCTTCCGCGTCGGCGTGTTCACCAACCTCAGCCCCGACCACCTGGACCTGCACGGCGACCTTGACCGGTACTACGCCGCCAAGGCATCCCTGTTCACCCCGGACCGCTGCGAACACGCTGTGATCAACATCGGCGACCCCCACGGGCGCCGCCTGGCCGCCGAGACCCGCTGCCCTGTGACCACCTTCACAACAGGCCCGGAACCTGCCGACTGGAGCGTTCGCACCATCGCAGCCGATGCCATCGGCACTCGTTTCCGCCTCCGCGGACCGGGCGCCGAGCAGCAGGAGGTGCGGTTGCGGCTGCTCGGCGCCCACCAGGCCGATAACGCGGTGGCCGCAGTCGCGGCGCTGGCCGTCGGCGGCGTCGACATGACGGCAGCTCTGAGCGGGATGGAGAAGCTCACCACTATTCCCGGGCGACTTGAGCGTATCGACGCCGGACAACCGTTCCTGGCGTTCGTGGACTTCGCCCACAACACCGGCGGCCACCGTCGGCTCCTGCCCTTCCTTCGCTCCCTCACCGACGGCAGAGTAATTGTTGTCGTGGGCGCCACAGGCGAGCGCGACCCCCGCAAACGGTCGGACCTGGGCGACATCGCCGCCCGCAGCGCCGACCTCGTGGTCGTCACTGACGAAAGCCCGCACGCCGAAGACCCCAGCACACTGCGTACCGCCGTCGCAGACGGCGCCCGCCGCACAGGACTTGCCCCGGTCCACGTCGAACCCGACCGGCAGCTCGCGTTCGGTGTGGCCGTGTCCGCAGCCCGGCCTGGAGACGTCGTCGTGGTCGTCGGACGCGGAGCCGACCAGCAGCAGACCTCCACCAACGGTTCGCGTCCCTTCGACGACCGAACCGCCCTGCGCACCGCCCTCCTCCAGCACGCCGCTGCCGCGGGCCCGTGACCGCCGCCTTCCGGGAACAAGCTGGCCGGCACCGTGAGGCACCAGACCCAACCATGCGCGTGCTGCCCCAGGTCTGCTTCTTGATGGTTTGCCCTTTGTCGTTCTCTGCCCGAGTGGGAAAGCACTGTCCGGGTACCCAGCGGCTGGGAGGGCGCCAATCGGACCATCCCTGACACCACCGCACGAGGAGCGATCGATGAGCGAGCAAACACCGTCACAGGCCGAGGGCGACCGCGGACCGGACACCGAGCCGTCGGCGTCCGACCATCCCGCGGTGGCGCGCACCACACCGTCCCAGGCCGAGGGCGACAGGGCTGAAGGGGACGAGACTGAAGCCGCAGACTGAGAGGGCCTGCTGACCGACGAGGGATCGCTCTGAAGTCCGCCGGCTCTCGCCGTGGCCTGGGTCGGCACGGCTGGTCACCGCCTGGGCAGCCGATGCAGGGCGACCTCGTCAAGCTCTCCGTTCCGGGCGGTGCACGTCATGTACGTGCAGTGCGGCTGCCGTCTGCGGTCTGTCGGTGACCCCGGGTTGAGCAGGCGCAGCCCACCTGGTGCCCGTGTGTCCCATGGGGAGTCCCGCTTCTGGAGACGGGACAGCGCAGTGAGAAGGGGCTCAGGCGTCGAGATGAGAGTCAGCGAACGGCCCTGCCCCGACAACTGCAGGGTTCGTCGCGCAGCCGCCCGGACCCTGCTGTTCAGGCCGTGTGCCGGGCAAGGGAGACCGGCCGTGGCTGTGGTTCCGCTCCCGCAGGCGTCGGCGGTAGACGTCGAAGTGACCGCGATCGGCGTGGAGCCTCCGGGGCCGGTGGCGGGGGCGTCCGCGCCTGCCACGGATGTGCGGGACCGCGTCGATGAGAGGCAGGAGCTGGGTGACGTCATGGCGGCGGCCCCGGGTCGGTGACACACGCAGCGGGATGCCGTTTGCGTCGGCCAGGACGTGGTGGTTGGAGCCCGGGCGCCAAGGTACGGAACTCGCCCGGCGGCTGGGCCCATGGTTCGGGCTCCTGTGCACCAGGACACCTACAGCGTGATTGCCGTCGTCGTTGAGCGCGTGCCTGTACGAGACGGACCGGCGCGGCCTCAGGAACGGGTCGTGCACGGCGGCCGCGTGGCCGAATCGCAACCGCTCACGCCCGATGAACCGCTGGTTCACGCGGTCGGGCCCGCGCCTCCGTCCAGTCGCCGTCCCATGTAAAGGTGTGTGGGTAAGGGCGGAATAAAGGGGTACCTGCCGAGTCTGAATCTGCCGGACCATGCGGAGCGAGAGCCCGTCTCGTGACAAGGAGTGCTGGAACATGACTACGGACCGTCGAGGAGCGACGAAGTCCCCCGTCCAGAAAGCCGCCCTGGCGGTAGGCGTGGTCTTTCTTGTGGTAGGTGTCCTGGGGTTCATCCCAGGAGTCACGAGTGATTACGACACGATGAAGTTCGCCGAGCACCATTCCGAGGCGAAGCTCCTGGGTGTGTTCCAGGTATCGATCCTGCACAACATCGTCCACCTGCTGTTCGGTGTCGCGGGCATCGCCATGGCCCGCGCGGCCTCGACCGCCCGCACCTACCTTCTGGCCGGCGGGGCCGTCTACCTGCTGCTGTGGCTCTACGGCCTGTTCATCGACCACGACAGCGCCGCCAACTTCGTCCCCTTGAACACGGCCGACAACTGGCTCCACTTCTTCCTGGGCATCGGCATGATCGCACTCGGCGCCCTGCTGACCCGCACCCGTACCCACACCGCGCGGTAGCAGGGCACACGCGGCCCCCTCAGCTTCTCTTCCTTCCCGCCGTGACAGGAGAAGGAGCCGAGGGGGCCGGACACGGTTGGGGACGGCAATCTGAGTTGTACGGAGATTTTTGGAGTCCCTGATGCCAGGGTTCCGGTCCTGGCGAAGGGCACCGCGCGTCCATGCCGAGCTGCGGGCGAGGGGGCGGGGTATCAACCGCAAGCGGGTGACCCGGCTGATGCGGGTCAATGACATCGTCGGTCGGCACCTGCGGAGGAAGAAGCGGACGACAATCGCGGACATGACCGCGCCGCCCGTGCCGGACCTGGTGATGCGGGACTTCACCGCGGACACGTTGAACACCAGGTGGTGCGGTGACATCACCTATATAGCCGTCGGTTCGACGTGGCTCTACCTCGCCACGGTGATCGACATCTGCTCGAGGAAGGTCGTGGGCTGGTCGATCGCGGACCATATGCCGACCTCGCTGGTCACCGACGCGATCGAGATGACCGTGGCCTCCCGCAGCGGCCGGGTGAACGGCGTCGTGTTCCACACCGACAGGGGCGCCCAGTACAACGCGGCAACCTTCGCCGAGGTCTGCCTGCGGCATGGCATCCGCCGCAGCATGGGCCGCGTCGGCTCCAGTTACGATAATGCCCTCGCAGAGTCGTTCTTCCAGGGCCTCAAGCGCGAACTGCTTCACGGACGCCGCTGGACATCGAAGGCACAGACCCGGCTCGAGCTGTTCCGCTGGCTGCCGTACTACAACCGGCGCCGTCGCCACTCCGCACTCGGCTACCGCACCCCAGCCGAGTCCGAACAACAACTCAACACGACACGTACGCTGTCACTCGTCGCATGAAACCCGGTGTCCACTCCCCGGGATCAACCTCAGACCACCTCCACCCCGGGCCGTTTCACGAGCCAAGCGGCCAGGCTGGACGCCTCCCGGTCGGGCAGCAGATCGATTGGACGCCGGCTTTCGACGTCGACCAGGACGGTCCCGTAGTGACGGCCTTTGCGGTCGCGTGCTCATCGACGCCGACTACCCGCGGTGCCGGGACTTCGGGGTCGGGCAACGCTTCGACCAGCCGCAGTACTGTGCTGCGGCTGACGGAAACGCCGATCACGCTCGCCATGCGGGCACCGGCGCGACCGGCGAGCGCGAGCCCAACCGCGGCCAGCGTCGACCGCAGCCGCTCGGTCCGCCGACCGTACCGACGGGTCAATCCTGGCAGCTGTTCCGCGAAAGTCCGCCTCCCGCACGAGATGACCGGACAGAGGAACCTGCGGACTCGCAAACGGAGAGCGACCCGTCTACCGCCGCTGGGCACATCAGCAGGAAACCGCAGGTAGAAGCTGTGAATCCGTCGTGACAGGATCCCGCATCCGGGACAGATGGCCCCAGCCGCTGTGCTTCGGGCCTCTATGCGTACCGCCTCGTCGTTCACGGCGACCGACAGCACCGCCACGTCGGCAACCGACGGGAACAGCAACTCCTCCAGCCGGAGCACCACTTCTTCCACGGGCAGCACTGTCGGCCACACTGCACCCGGTCCGGGCCAATTCCGGGCAACTTCCCCGCGGCCGCCTCGCCCGAGACCCGTCACTCAGCGTGCATGCTCCACGGAAAGTGAGCCAGAACCCCACTTCGGGAGGCACCTGCCTCCGGCTCTGTTCGATTCATGGCTTGGGGGATCGTAGCTCCGGGATGAGGCGGCCGCGATGGGCTGTCAGTCCCTTCTGTGCGATACCTCGCGAGTCGCCGTGGTTCTTACCGGAACTGGGAGCCCCTGGCCTGAAGCTTCTCTCTCGTCACGTGATCGGCCCGTCAGTGACGTGACTTCGGTATTCGTCGCACTGAGGCGCTTGAGTCTCCAGCCGCCGGAGGGTCCAGGATATTACCCATGAACGACGAACGCCCCGACGTGCTCACCATTGGCCAGCTCGCGCACCGCACCGGATCTCCGGTACGAACCCTGCGCTTTTGGTCGGACGAGGGGGCGGTGCCGCCTGTGGCCCGCTCCGCGGGCGGCTACCGGTTGTACGACGCCGAGTCCGTGGCCCGCGTCGAGCTGGTCCGCACCCTGCGGGAGCTGGGCCTTGGGCTCGACGACGTGTGCCGTGTCCTGAGCGGCCGCACCACGGTCGCCGAGGTCGCCGACGCGCATGTGGCCGCGCTCGACGCGCAGATTCGCTCACTCAAGGTGAGCCGGGCCGTCCTGTCCACCGTGGCGAAACGAGGTTCAAATGTTGAGGAGACGGCACTGATGAACCGGTTGGCGCGGCTTTCCGCCGCCGAGCGCAAGCAGATCATCGACGTGTTCAGGGAGGAGGTGTTCGGCGGCCTCGACGACCCGCGCCTGCGCGACCGCATGCGCACCTTCAGTATCGAATTGCCCGACGATCCCACACCTGAGCAGGTCGATGCCTGGATCGAACTGGCGGAATTGCTGCGGGACCCTGTCTTCCGCGCCCGGTTGCGCACATGGACGCCCGTTCCGGAGCAGGGCCGTCCCGCCGGGGCATCCATCTGGTGGGCCAGACAGATCGTGCAGACCGTCACGGAGGTCAGAAAAGGCGGGGTCGCTCCCGAGGGACCGGCAGCGGCCGAGGTGCTGTCCGAGCTGTTCGGAGACGCCGATCGGGCCGCCGTGCTGCGCAGCCTGGAGGCCGGGATCGAGGCAGGAGCGGACCACTACCGCAGGCTCGTCGCCCGCGTGCGCGGACAGGTATCGTCGCCCGACACGACCAAGGAGCTGGAATGGCTGGCGCGGGCCCTGCGCGCCGCGGGTCAGACCTGACCGCCTTGGCACACCGGCGACGACTGGTGGGACTGATCCCTCCGTCCTGCGCAGTCGTAGGTCGCGGACTGTTCGAATCCTTGGTGCCTCCCGAAGTGGGGTTCTGGCACAACTTCTGTGGTGACAGCTCGATGCTCAGTGCGTCGGGACGCTGGGCCACGAGAACCTGCAAGTCAGAGCGTCGGCCCGACGTGGCCCCGAGCGCCCAGGGTATGCGCGGCGCCGCCTACGCCACCGGGGCCGGCATCGTCGGACTCCTCTTCTGGACGATCCAGCGGGGTCTGTAGAAATAGGGCATCCGGCTCAGTCGTGCCCGATCGAGTATCCGAGCCGTGGCCCGAGGCTGCTCGCGGGGGTTCGCCGCGCGTACGCTCCGGCCCATGACACCTACCGCAGCGTTCCCCGCACACCGTCAGGAGCCGGACCGCGGCCGGGGCTTCACCCCCGCACTCTGAACACCCGGAGGCCCTCACCGATTGCCGATCGGTGAGGGCCTCCTGCTGTGCCACGGCCAGCTGGTCACCCTCCAGGCCACGGACGACCGCAGACCGGTGTGCAGCGGTGGTGTCAGTCGCCGGTCTCGTGGGGCAGTCCGTCGTCCAGGACGATACGGATGCTCTGGCCTTCGCCGTCGACGGCGGTGAGTTCTGCGGCGATGCGGTTGTAGGCGGTCGTAGCCAGTGCCCAGTCCGCTTCCAGAGGGGTGGCGGCGGAGCGGGTATCCCACAGCTTGATGAGCAGGCCGATGAGGGAGCGGCCGGAAAGGACGGTCTGGACGCGGCCTTCCTTGACGTCCTCGACCGAGGGCGGGGTGCGGAAGTGGTCGTGGTCGACGGCCAGGGCGGTGAGCCATTCCCAGGTGTCGCGGTGCGCGACCAGGTCGACGGAGGCCACCCCGGCGGCCTTGAGCAGCAGGACACCGTGGGTGACCCGGGGGTCCTGTCCCTGGCCGGTGGTCGGCGGGGCGGTGGCGGAAGGCTGGGCCGTGGGAGTGTCATTGCCCTGGTAGGCGGCCTCGATCGCATGCTTGAGAGCGTCGTCCTGCTCCCGGTTCTGGCGCTCCGGTTCCGGCTGTGGCTGCTGCTGGTTGCTCTCCATGGTTCCCCCCTGGGAGTCGGTGTCGGATGAGGTGGGCGGTGCCGTTGCCGAGGCGGCGGGCTCGTGGTTGGGCTCCGGGGCCGCGGGCTCCACCGGTGTTGGTGCGCCGGGGTCGGGTTCGTCGGCCGGCCTCTGGAGTTCCGCGAGGGGGCGGAGGGTGTCGGCGAGTTCCAGCAGCTGGCGGAGCTCGCCGCGGGTTTCGTTGAGGTCGCTGATCATCCGGTCCTGGCGGCGGCGTACCTCGCGGTTCTCCTCCTGCAGTCCGGTGACACCTCCCTGCACGACCTCCAGGATCTTCAGGCGGGTCTGGGTGAGCTCGCCGTGCAGGGCGGTCAGCCCGACCGTGGCGTCATCGAGACGGGCGACCGGTGCCAGCAGGGCCCGTATCGCCTCCAGTTCCTTCATTGCGGCACTGAACGCGTCTTTCCACTTCACGTAACCCCCTGGTTACTCAGAGCTGTAACCGGCCGTATCTCCCCATAAGCACTCCATGTGACGCGCCGATTTCCGGCCCTTCCCCTGGCCGGGACTACACCCCCCCTCTCCGAACGGCGGGGGCACTGCGGTGTGCCAGCCCCCGGCGTCAACCTGCCGCCTGCCTGGACGTCCTTTCCGGTGACATCCGGCCCAGTTTCCGTTTGGGGGGAGTGCGTTCGTGGCCACACTCGCGGACGTGACAGACCCTCTCGGCCTCGCCCCTAACGACCTCCCCGTCACGGCCGGGCCCGCCCGGTAGCCTCCAGCACCGGACGGGTCCGGCTTTCGATGACCCGGTGGCTTCTCGCCCCGCGCACCCTGTGGCACGCGCGCCGCCTGGCCGCGGCCGCCCGCCCCCGGAATGGACGCGCAGACCGCGTGAGTGGTGGCCCGTCTCACCCGTCACCCCGATGAGTACGCCTATGCCCTGGCCCATCCCTGCTCCTACGCCCGCGCTCTGGCCCACCTGGACGACAGGCCCGGCCGGGTGTGACCGTTCCGGCCAACTCCTGCGGACGTACGGCGGGGTGCGATCCGGCTGCGATGATCAGAACCCGCTGAGCTGTCCGCGAGGGAGAGGGTGAAGACGTTGCTGGTTCCCCGGGTGCATCAACCGGCTTCGTTCGCGCAGCTGCTGGAGCGGCGGCTGAATCTCACGCCGGGCTTCGAGGCCGGGCGCCTGGACGCGGAGCAGGTGGCCAACCTGCCGCTGCTGACCGTCGCTGAGGCTCCCGCCTACGCGGGTACGGCCCGGCTGGTCGCACTGATGCGGAGCCTGCCCGTGCCCAGCGAAGAGCCTCAGGACTTTTGGTCAAGCTGTGGACCGCGGACGCCGATCCGGTCCTGCTGCCCGGCAACCTCAGGCACCAGTTGCTGCGCGCCGTGGACGGTGACGGTGCCGCGCTGGTCGACCAGCTCCTGCAAGCGATCACGGAGATGGACGGCGAGCAACGCACCGCGGCCGCCGTGGTCATCGGTGAGGTGATCAGCACGGATTTCCTGCGCGGCTACGAGGCCGGCTACGTCGGCGAGCTGTGGCTGCGCGAGGTCGAGAGCACCGCCTGGCAGGTCCTGTACGCCTACGACAGCGGTACGTGGGAGGAGCACCAGGAGTTCCTCCAGGCGTGGAAGGACGCCTGAGCCCCGGGACGGAGAGAGCAGCGGATATGAGCACTCAGCGGTCCTCACCCGATGAGCCCTGGCCCGGCTGGATGGCCAGCGAGGCGGCGCGGGCCCTCTACGGGAAGCACCTGGCGCGTATCGGGCAGCTCATCCCGGCTGTGCTGTACGCGCACGTGATGGACCGCCAGGGCTTCGCGGCCGCGCACAACGCCGGCCGCCAGGACGTGGTCGACGCCCAGGTCGCCAGCGTCGCGTTGGAGTGCCGCGACGACCTCCTGGAGGCGGAGGTCGTCCTGGACGCGCTCGCCCTGTGCCACGGGCACGGCAGCTACCTGCCTCGCCCCTACCAGGAGACCAGCATCTCCGCCCCGAGAGACGTGGAGCTGCGCACCGACGCCTCGGACGTCGCCGGTGAACTCGCTCGCCGCGACCGGCAGTACGGGACCAGCACCACGGGCGACGTCCCCGCCCCGCTGGAGGACGGCTGCACCGACAACGACCGGAACGCCGTCCGCGGCTACGCGCGCCGGGAGTGGATCACCCGGCAGGAGCGCTGGCCCGGCATCCGAGGTGGCCAGCGGTTCGCCCGGCGGCTACTCGCCGCGAGTTCGGCGCACAGCGCTCCGTGACAGCGGATCAGGGCGCCCGCGACGCCCCAGACCGCATCGAGCGGGTGACCGGACACGGCGACCTGCACTGGGCCAACCTCACCGGCGACCTACTTACGGGTGCCGGGTCTACGGCGTCGACCACGACCATCCGGGCCTGGCGAGGTCCGTGCTTCCTCGCACGTGGCGGGATGTGCGCGGCGCCTGGCGGGTTTTGGCGCGCCGGCACACCGGGGGCGGTTGGGCGTGACCCTGTCGATTGACGTGGCGTCAACTGCGGGGAACCGTAGGTCGAGTTGGTGGCGTCCGCTGCCGTGGTGCGGCAACGATACTGTTGGGGGGACTGGGTGATGAGCGTGCAGCAACTGGGCAGCGGCGGGACGGGGTCGGAGGGCGTGACCGTTGCACTGCCAGCCACCATCGGACCGTACGTGGTGATGCGGGAGCTCGGCAGCGGCGGGATGGGCGTCGTATCGCTGGGTCGGATGGCGTCGGGGCGCCTGATCGCGGTCAAACAGGTACGTGAGGAGTACGCGGACGACCCCGCCTTCCGCAGCCGCTTCCGGCGTGAGGTGGCCGCGGCCCGCCGGGTCAGCGGCGTCTACACGGTGCCGGTCGTGGACGCCGACACCGAGGGCCCGCGTCCCTGGCTTGCCACCTCGTACCTGCCGGCCCCCTCGCTCGACCAGGCCGTCCGGCTCTGCGGCAGCTTCCAGGAGCCGGCGCTGCGGGCGCTGGGCACCGCCCTCACGGAAGCGCTCCAGGCCATCCACGCTGCGGGAGTGGTGCACCGCGACGTCAAGCCGGGCAACGTCCTGCTCTCCGCGGACGGCCCGCGGGTGATCGACTTCGGCATCAGCAAGGCCCTGGACTCCGGCGGCACCCGGCTGACCGGCACCGGCACCGTGATCGGCTCCCCCGCCTTCATGGCGCCCGAGCAGATCGCCTCCTCCCACGACGTGGGGCCGGAAGCGGACGTGTTCGCGCTGGCCGGTGTGCTGGTCTACGCGGCCTGCGGCGAGGGCCCGTTCGGCCCGGGCGACGAGGGCACGCTGCACCGCGTTCTGACCGCCGAGCCCGACCTGCACGGTGTGCCGCGGGCCCTGCACCCGCTGCTCTCCCACTGCCTGGACAAGACCCCGTCCCGGCGGCCCCGTCTGGAGGAGATCCTGGCCGCACTGGCACCCGCCGCCCCGGCGGACCTCCAGGTCCCGGCGCTGCGCGAGGAGTGGGCACGCCGGGCGAAGGAGGCGGAGTTACTCGCGGTGGCCCCGCCGCCTCCCAGGACGTCACCCGGCGGCCCGCAGCCGGCGCGTCCCGGCCGCCGCAGGTTCCTCATCGGCTCGCTCGCCGCACTCGGCGTCGTGGCCGCCGGTTCGGCGACCGCGGTGTACCTGACGGGCCGCTCCGAAGACTCCCAGGGCTCCTCGAACTCCCCCCAGGCGAAGGACAGCGGGAAGCCGCTGGGCCGCAAGGTCTCCACCGTCACGCTCACCGACCCGCCCGAGCCACTGTGGTCGACGCCGCTGCCGATCACCGTCACGATGCCGAAGCTGCACGCCTACGGAGGGACGCTGCTCCTCCACGAGGGCGGTTACGCGGCCGTCGCCTTCGATGCGGCCCGGGGCAAGGTGCGCTGGCAGCACGGCGGGCTCGGCAGGAAGCCCGCAGCCGGCTCCCCCGGGCCGGAGCCCCTCGGGAGCGGAGCAAGGGTCGTCGGCCCTGTTGGGGGAGGCGTCCTGGTCTCGGGCATGAGCGCCGATCTCCGCTCCGCCGGGCAGTACTACGCGGCGGTCGCCGACCCGGCCACCGGCCGGATGAGGACCAAGGTCTCCCTGGGCAGGACGGTCAGTAGCATGCTGCTCGCGGCGCACGGGACTGTGGCGTACTGCACGGTCATGAGCTTCGAGGGTGATGTCAAGCTGCCCTCGCCCGGCCAGACGCCGGAGTTCGACTACTCCCAGAAGATCGCCGCCATCGAACTGGACAGCGGGAAGGTCCGCTGGCAGAAGGACCTCACCTCCGGTTCGATCTTCGGCATGGGCTTCGCCGCTGACCGGCACGGCTTCTATTACGGCGAGGGCACCGAAGAGGGCCTGACCCTGCACGCTCTGGCCGCGGCCGACGGAAGGTCCCGGTGGTCCGTGAAGGTGCCCGCCGATCCCGACAGCAGTCTTCCGGCGGCCATGCAGGCCGGCGGAGGACAGCTCGTCTCCTCGCTCACGGCGGCCGGTGACCTGCTCCTCGCGGTGAACCTCAAGGGGGGTCTGACCGCGCACGACGCGAAGACGGGGACCCGGCGCTGGTCGGTGCCGATGACTGCGGCCTCCGCCCCGAGTGTGGTCGGCGACCTGGTCCTTACCAGCGACCTCACCCAGGTGCACGCCGTCGAACTGCGGACCGGAAAGGTGCGCTGGCGCATCGCGAGTCCGGTCAACCTCGCCCCGTCCCTCGGCTTCGGCCCCACGCTCGCCGCCACCGAGGACGTCACCGCGGTCCTGTTCACCCCCATGCAGATCGACGCGAAGGGCGGCGTCACCATGGACGCGAAGAGGGGTGCCCTCGTGCTGCGTACCGCCGATGGCAAGCAACTGTGGGCGCTCCGGGAGAATCCGGCGTCCGCGCCCTCCCCCACGCCCTCCGGCATCGGCAGCGGGGTGCCCGCGGGATACGAGGTGTGGGGCATCGCCGCCCACGGCAGCACCGTCTTCCTCGCGCATAGCGGCCGGGTCCGGGCCTACCGGGCCGACACGAGGTGACCACGCCACCGGCGGCTGAGCCCCGGCACCCCTCCGCCATCGGCCCCTTCAAGGTGGTCCGGCTGCTCGGCTCCGGCGGCATGGGCCGGGTGTATCTGGCGGCGACCAGGGCCGGACGTCCGGTGGCCGTGAAGGTCGTACGGGAGAGCTACGCCCAGGACCCGCGCTTCCGGGAGCGGTTCCGGGTGGAGACCGAGGCGGCGCTGAAGGTCAGCGGCGCCTTCACCGCGCCCGTACTGGCCGCCGACCCTGACGCCGCGCAGCCTTGGCTGGCGACGGCCTACCTGCCCGCGCCCTCCCTGAGCGAGGCGGTGAGCGTGCACGGGCCGATGGCGGACGCGACGGTACGCACGCTGGCCGCGGGCCTCGCGGAGGCGCTCACCGCCATCCACGCGGCGGGCCTGGTCCACCGCGACCTGAAGCCGTCCAACATCCTGCTCACCGACGACGGCCCCCGGGTGATCGACTTCGGCATCGCCCGCTCGGTGGGCAGCGAGAAGCTCACCGGCACCGGCCAAATTCTCGGCACCGCGGGCTACCTGCCGCCCGAGCAGATAGCCGGACGGACCACCACGGCGGCCGGTGACGTCTTCTCGCTGGGCGCCACCCTGGTCTTCGCCGCCACCGGGCGGGGCGCCTTCGGCGCGAGCGGACTGCACATCCTCCTGTACCGCACCACGTACGAGGAACCCGACCTGTCCGCGACCCCCGAGGCCCTGCGCCCGGCACTCGCCGCCTGCCTGGCGAAGGAGCCCTGGAACCGCCCCGAGGTCCCGGACCTCGCCGAGCTGTTCGGTGCCCCGCGGCCGCCGGGCACCGGCTGGCTTCCGCGAGACGTGGAGCAGGAGGTGCGACGCCGCGAGCAGGACATACGGGAGACCATCGCCCCGCTCGCCCTGGCCGCGCGCCGAGGAAGACGCCGGTTCCTCGCGGTGGCGGGCGGCACCCTCGCGGCGGCACTCACCGGCGGCTGGCTCCTGACCCGCGGGAAGTCCGCCCGCACCGCTGCGGCGCCGAAGCCGCTGTGGCGCGCGGCCCTCCCCGAGGGGTTCACCCACGTACGGCGGGCGGGCGACGGTCGGCTGCTCGTCACCGGCAGGGACGGCGCAGGCGCGGCTGTACTCGACGCGGATACCGGCACGGCGTGGTGGCAGCGCCCGCCGTACGGCACCGCCGCCACCACCTCGGCCGGGAACACCGTATACGTCATCGAGCTCGACGGTGCCCTGCACGCCCGGGACGCGCGGACCGGCGAGCAGCGCTGGCAGTTCACTCCGCCCGGCAACCCGCAGCACGACGCCACCGACCTCACCACGTACCCGGGCGACGAGGGCTGGGTGTACGTCACCTCGCAGCAGACCGGCGAGCTGTACGCCCTCGACCCGGCCGGCAGGACCCGCTGGCACCGCGCGGCACCGCGGGCCGTCGTCCATGCCCTCGGCCGGGTGGTGCTCTGCGTGACCAGGGAGGAGGGCGGCACGGACAGCCGCCGCTCGGTCCACGCCGTCGACGCCCGCACCGGCGAGCAGCTGTGGGTGTACTCTCCCGCCGTCTACGGTCTGGGCCCGAACCCCAGCACCCGCCTGGCACTGGCCCTGCGCCACGACACGGCCGATCTCGTCGCGTTGCGCGTGTCCGACGGGCGGGTCCTGTGGACGGCGCCGACCGGCTTGGACCCCGGCCAGGGCATCCAGAACGTCACCCTGGCCACCACCGCCCGGCTCAGCGCCGACGGCTTCACCGCGTTCTTCCAGCAGAGCCTCGCGAACGGCAGGTTCGCCGCGCTGAACACGGCCGACGGCAAGATCCGCTGGCGCGGGGACTCCGAGAACCTCCGGCAGCTTGTTCCGCTGGGCGGGACCCTCTTCACCGCCCCCGCACCGCCGGTCGGCACCGACCTCACCGGCGTTCGCGGCCCCCTCACGGCCTACGACCTCACCACCGGCACCCGCCAGTGGCAGACCCCCGACCTCGGCGAGGGCCTCCACCAGGTCCTGCGCACCTTCGGGGGCCTTCTCCTGCTCGGCATCACCGGTGGCGCCGACCCGGGCCTGTACGGCCATGCGCTCGCCGACGGAAAGCAGGCGTGGAAAAGGGCGCACGAGGTGGACATGCTGTCGCAGCCCTGGTCCGCGGTGAGCTCCGGGGACCGGCTATGGGTGGCCAACGCGACCGAGATCATGGGCTTCGAGGCAGGCTTCTGACAGAAGGGCCTGGGCATCACTGATCGTGTCAGAAAGAGTCGAGCGGCGCGTCTTGTGCTTGGCGATCTTGGTCGACAGAGTGTCCGGGTGGGTGCTGATCTTGTACCCGATGACCTGTAGGAGCGCATCGCTCCACTGCTCCCTCTCAGGTCCGGCTCCTGGCGGTTGCCTGCGTGGTCAGCGGGATTGTACGGCTGCTCGCGGACGACCCGGGCACCGAGATCCTGCACAGCCTGGTGACCCGGATGTGCGCCACCCTCGACCACTGTGGTGCCACCCTCGGCCACCGCCGCCGCTGAGCGTGTCGCCCTGAGACTTCACCCGTCCTGGATCATCGGGCCGCTTCGCTCGGTCCGCTGTGCGAGTCTGGCCGTGACCGTGAGTCATCTGCGTCATTCATGGTTGCCACAGGCGTATCGGCTCCGGGTTCCTCCGGCTTCGGTGACCAAACGAGTGGCTGTCTTGTCGTGGTAGCCGAGGGCCTTCGCGATGACCGGGGCCGGGATCTGGAGCACGAAGTGGCGGATCGCGGAGGTCCTGCCGCGCCGCGGCGGGATGCCGATCTCTCGCGGGTGGACAAGGTGAGCGGATGCTGCGGTTCCGGATGCGGCTGGAGTTCAAGGGGGGGCGGCCGGCGGAAGTCGGCGCCCACCGGCCTGGGCGGGATCCAGCTCGCCGCTCGGTGTGCCAGCGCCTCCACCTGGACAGTGGTCGTAGCCGGCCCGCCTCACGCCTCGGATACCGTGTTCCTCTACGGGGTGCCACACGGGATGTGACGCCCCCCTCCGGAGGTAGTCAGCGTATGAGTTCAAAGCGCAGCAAGAATCCAACCCTGCCCGTACTTGACGACGCATTTCGACTCGCGTCGGTCAAGGACGCCGAAGAGTCCACCCGTGACTTGGCCGCGCGGCTGGCCACCACCGAGCTGCGCCGCGTTTCTCACCCGGGCCGGGTCACCTGGGAGCCCACCGATCAGGCCGAGCCCGTACCGGTCCCGCCGACTGTGGTCGACGGTGACGGGGACCTGTGGCTGCGGGACCGGGGCACTGGCACCTGGACGATGCCCGAGTTCAACCCGAAGGAGTTCCCGGCCCGCTGTGGCGAGGTTCTGACGTGGAACGAGCTTGCCCGCGAGTTCGGCCCGCTCACCGGACTGGCCGACGACCGGCGCATCGGCGGCGGCCGACGCTGACCGCCCAGCCTTCTGGGATGACCGGCACCCCCTCACCAAAGGCGCGGCCCTTCCGCCCGGGGGCGACGGCATGCGTTACCTCGCCACAGGCACCACACCCCCGCCACACGCCCTGGTCACCGCTTAGCACGCCGCTGCGCGGGTCACAGGGGGGTGTGTTGCCCAGTACGGCTTGTTCATGTGTCGTTTGTGATGACCTGTCCTCTTGATCGGTCATGTCGTTGACCGGGTTTGCTGAGTGAGGAGTTGGCTGCGGTCCGGTGTGATCTGGAGGACTTCGCGGCGGAGATGTTCGAGCCGTTCGCGCGGGCGGACCAGCGGCGGTGGGGCGGGGTCTATCTGCGGGGCCTGCCGCTGGACGGCGGGCGTAAGTCGGTGGAGCCGAAGGCCGCCCGCCTGGGCGAGGAGGGGAACCGGCAGGCGCTGGCCCACTTCGTCACTTCCAGCCCGTGGGATGCGGCGCATGTGCGGGCCCGGCTGGTCTGGCGCATGCAGCCGGTCATCAACCCCACCGCGCTGGTCATCGATGACACCGGGTTCCTCAAGGACGGGACCGCCTCGGCGTGCGTGACCCGGCAGTACACCGGCACCGCGGGCAAGGTCACCAACTGCCAGGCCGGAGTCTCCTTGCACCTGGCTTCCCGCGGTGCCTCGGCGGCGGTGAACTGGCGTCTGTTCCCGCCCGGGAGCCGGGACCCCGCCTCGCCAAAGGCCGACCGTGCCCAGGTCGCCCGCCGTGACAAGTGCGCCATCCCTGCCCAGGTGGGGCATGCCGAGAAGTGGGAGCTGGCTCTCGACATGATCGACGAGACGCGGTCCTGGGGCATCGAGGTGCCCCAGGTCATCGCCGACGGCGGCTACGGGGACACCGCCGCCTTCCGGCTCGGCCTGGAGACACGCGGACTCGACTACGCGGTGGGCATCTCGACCACACCCACCGCGCAGCCCGAGGCCGAGACGGCGTCGGCATGAGCCACTACCGAGTCATCCGCGACCTGCAGACACTCCTCGCGACCTGGACCGGCGCCTGCCCCACCTGTCACGGAGACATGCCAGACCCCGCACCAACATGACCAAGCACTACTGGAACTCATCTCGGGACGAAACATCGGGCGAAAAGCGACCTCTCAGCTGGAAACCGCTTGGAGGGGCAATATGACGACCGAGTAAGCCAGGAGTGCAAAAGGCACGGCTGCCGCCAGGGTGAGGGCTCGCTCCCGGTGCGTTCGGGCCATGAGTAGCGGGATGAGCGCGAAGGCCGCGAAGCAGGCTGCCGCCTGGGGTGTGTAGTGCAGGTCCCAGGCATACATGATTCCTTCCATCCCGAAGAGTCCGGCGAGCGCGGCGAGGCCGATGACGCGGCGCCGCGCATCCTTGCCACGTTGCGACCAGTGTCCCGCGATGCCGAACAGCGGCCCCGCCACACATGCCATGGCCAGCCAGACCAGCGGGAAGACCGGCGAGCCCATGCCCTCGCGGCCGAACTCGGCATAGCCGTAGTACCCCACGACGAGTCCGGCCTCCGTGACCAGCCCGCCGACTGCGGCCTGGATCAAGGTTTTTCGGCGCGCGAGCAGGGCTCCGGCGATGAAAGCCGAGGCAGACCATATGGCACCGGAGTTGGCGAGCTGGTTCCAGGCTCCCGGAAGCCATCCTTGGGCCAGGTTGGTGAGGACTCCCAGCAGCAGTCCACCTGCTGTCGCGGCTGCCAGAGCGGCGCCCCGCCTGCTGGTGGCACTGCTGGGTTCTGTCAGTTGCTGGGGGGCGTTGGTTGTCGCCATGTCGGCCTCCGCGTCCATCGTTGGATTTGCCACTGTCGGGCTCAGCGCACTATACACATGACGTATAGACGCGATGTATAGCTACGGGGTTGCCACCCGGAACCCGCGATCCGCAGGCACAGGCCGGCCGAAGCTCAAGAGGGTTTCGGCGGCTTCGAGTTGATGGGGCAGCGATGAGCAGAGCGCCGACGGGGGCCAGGGCCTTGCTTGTGGTCGGCGCGACGGGACAAACGCACACGTGCACGGCCGGGCTCGGCAGGAGGGGATCCCGTCAGGCCGGCCGTCTCGTTTCCGGCCTTGGGGTGCAGCGGTGCAGCGGGTACTGAGGTTGGGCTCGTGTTGTCGCTTCATTGGTCAAGCAGGTTCGATGGTCAGCCGATCTCGGCGAGGCAGCCGGAAGACTGCACGCCGCGGGAGGAGCTGTGCGAGGTTCACCTCGCCCGGCTCGCCGCCCAGCGCCCGGCCGTCGCCTGATGCCCCCCGCAGCTGCCGTGCCCGGGTCGCGTTCTCCGACTCCGCCGCCAAGCGGCCGGACTCCATCACCAGCTCAGCCAAGGGCCTGCTCCGGCAGGGCCCGGGGCGCCGGTGCCCCTCCTGCCTGGCCCCGTGGCTGTCGGGCGGCTGGCCCAGGAGGCCGGTCTCGTAGCCGCGGGCGACGGCGTGGGGGAGGGTCCGGGCTCGGAGAAGGATGCGGGGACGGTTCAGCAGATGGCTCACGGTCTCCGGCCGGATCCGCAGGGTCCGGGCGATCTGGACCTGCGTACGGCCCCGGACCAGGAGGCGGAGCACGGCCAACTCGTGCTTGGTGAACAACGCCCGGATCACGTCAGGATCGGCCGGTCGATGTGCCGGTGCGTCTCCACTCCAATGCCGGCGGCATGGAGCCGGGCGGCGAACTCCTCCGCGACGACGGAGCTTTGCCGGATTGAGGAATCGATCACAAGGCGGTTGTCTTCAGCACTCGGGGGGTGCCTTATGACTTTCGTCGAGCCGGAGTTGGTGATGCGACGGCTGCTTCGGGGAGGCGTGGTCCGTGGAGGTGCCGTCGCGGAGCATGGCGAACGGGAAGCCCCGGTGACCGCGAGCGAGGGTTCGCAGCACATTGGCCACGTGACAGCACAGTACCGACTGGACGGTATGCAGCCCGTCCGGGTTCTTGTAGCCTGCTGCCCATGCCGCCCGCCCGCGCGAGCCGGCCAGCTGGTTCCAGACCCGCTGATGCGACAGGACGACGTTCCACGACACGCGACGACAAGGAGACGCCCATGGCCGTCGATCCATCCGGCGAGGCCCTCGCCGAACTGCGCGAGCAGAACTCCGCGGAGCCTGTCGTCATGCTCAACCTGCTCCGCTTCGCACCGGGCGGACACACGTCGTACGAGGAGTATTCGCGTCGCGCTGCCGAGTTCCTGCACCGGTACGGCGGCGAACTGCTGTACGCAGGCGACGGCGGCACGCCCCTCGTCGCGGAGGAGGGACAGGGGTGGGACGCCGTGCTGCTGGTCCGCTATCCCAGCCGGGACGCGTTCACCCGCATGGTGGCCGACCCGGAGTATCAGAAGATCACGCCGCTGCGGACCCGTGCGTTGAGTGAAGCCGTGCTCCAGCCCACCACCCCCTGGACCCGGCGCGGCCCTGCTGCGTCGTAGCACGACTTACGGCGTGTTCTTACGGCACCCGGACCACGGCTGCGGCTGCGGCTGTGGCTGCGAGTGGGCCTGAAGGGGCAGCCGGTAGACCTGTCGGGAGCCGCCCTCCGACCCCGGGCCTGCGGGCTCGCCGGGCCGGAAGCCGAGCCTCTCGTAGAAGACCCGGGCCCCGTTGTCCACGGCCCCGGCTGGTCGGGGCCGGGTGACTACGTGGACGGCGCCGGGCCCGGTAACGTACCGGCGCAGCGCGTCCGCCAGGTCAACCGCGGCCGTCGCTCGGTTCGCTTTCGCTGTTGTTGCGGTCGGCACCGCGGGGGGCTCTGCGGCGTGCTGTCTCTTTGTCGTCGGGGATACCGACGAGTTCCTCGACGTCGAAGATGCGGGCGATCGGTACGTCGGTGCTGCTGTGGGCCACGATGGAGAAGGCGATGGTGACGGCGATCAGAGTGAATGCCTCCTCCCCGCGAGGGATGCCGGCCTGGAGCACCAGCAATCCGTAGACCACGGACGCGAAGCCCTTGGGGCCGAACCAGGCCGCCGTGAGTTTCTCCCTGCGGTCGAAGTCGGTTCCGGCCAGCGACAGCAGGAGCGAGGCCGGGCGGATGAGGACGATGGACAGCACCGCCACCGCGTAACCGCCGAGCGGCAGGTCGCCGAAGAGGTGGGGGGTCAGCAGTGTGCCGAAGACCAGGAGCGCGGCGAACTTCGCCAGTTCGGCCAGGGCTTCGCCGAGCGGCTCGAAGGCGGTCTTGGCTTCGGGGGCGAGTGCGACGGTCACCACACCTGCGGAGAAGGCCGCCAGGTAGGGGTTGGCATGGGTGAGGTGGCAGGCCGCGTACAGGGTGATCCCGACGGCGAGCGGCAGCAGGGCCTGGAGCCGGGGTTCCGCTCCCAGCAGCCGGAAGCGGACCAGGCGGTGCACCAGGAACGGAAGCGTCACGCCGAAGAGCACCCCGAGGATGAGCTCCCCGGCGATCGAAACCACGCCGACGTCCTCGGCATGGCCTGCGGGTGCGGCGGCCGCGATGAGGATGAGGACGAACGGCAGGGCGATGCCGTCGTTGACGCCGCTTTCGATGTTGAGCAGCTGCCGCAGCCGGGCGGGGACCTCCTTACGGCCCACGATGGCGGAGGCGAAGACGGGGTCGGTCGGGGCGAGGACCGCCCCGACCAGGAAGGAGGTGGTCCAGTCGAGGCCGACGAGGAAGTGGGTCAGCAACGCGACGCCGAGGAAGGCGAGCGGCATCCCCAGGCCGAGCGCGCGTGCCGGGTTGCGCCAGGAGCGTCGCAGGGCCGGTACGGAGACGTGCATGCCGTCGGTGAACAGCACCGCGAAGAGGGCCAGGTCGGCGGTGACCCTGACGATGTCGCTGTCCGGTGTGATGTGGATCAGGCCGAGGAAGCCGTCGCTGACGACCGCGCCTCCCAGCAGGAACAGCAGGGAGGTGGACAGCACCGACCTGGCGGCCAGTCCGGACAGCAGCACGGCCACCAGGAGTGCCACTCCGAAGACCATGACAAGTACCACGTGACGCGCTCCCTGCTGTCGATCGACCGCCGCCGATGACCGGTGCCAGTCCGGCGGACGCCCTTGCGAGGTCCGCAAGGACACAACCCTTGGGCCCCTGCCCGCCCAGGCTCAGGCCACTCGTACGAGCCCGCACGGATCGACTCGCCCTCGACGCCGCTCCGCGATGCCCTGGCTGCACGTATCGAAGCGTGCGTGACCTGCTCCCAGACGTGTACGGCGTGTGCGGACGCCGCTCTGGCCGAGGGCATGGTCGCCGAGTTGACCAAGTGCATCCGCACAGACCTGGACTGTGCCGACGTCTGCGCCGCCACGGCTGCGGTCCTGTCCCGTCGCACGGACTACGACGCCACCGTCACCCGGGCAGTACTCCAGGCGTGCGCCGCGATCTGCAAGACGTGTGCCGACAAGTGCGACGGCCACGCCGAGAGCCGAGATGCACGAGCACTGCCGGGTCTGCGCCGAAGCGTGCCGCCGATGCGAGCCGGCGTGCAACGCACTTCTGGCGGGCCTGGGCTGATGACAGCAGGGGTCAGACAGCGAAGGACGCCGGTCGGCGGATCCGCGTACCAAGGCCGGACGCCTGCGCCCCCCTACTGGCGCCGCCTGCGCCCCGATCTCACCCCCGACCACCCTGGCTGAGTTGCGCTGCGCCCGCAGCCGACGCGGGCTGCCGAGTGCTACCTCGCGTGCGTCAGCGAATCCTGCCCTCGCCGTCCGTGCCGGGGCCGGGAGCCGGCGGGACGCCGGGGCCGGCCGGTCGAAGCGTCAGCGGTCGCGGACGGCGACGAGCGCGGAGTGCGTCGTCTCCTCCACCGTGCCGCTGATGGGAACGATCGCTCCTCGCTCCTCGTCGGTGAGTGGCTCCAGCGCGTCCAGTTGGGACCGGAGAAGCTCCAAGGGCATGAAATGTCCTCGCCGGGCAGCCATGCGCTCGGCGATGAGCTCGGCCGGGCCGTCCAGGTGGACGAAGAACACCCGTGGCGCCGCCGAGACGAGACGGTCGCGGTAGGGCCGCTTCAGAGCCGAGCAGGTGATGACTCCTCCGTCAGGGGCGTGCTCTCGGAGCCACCCGGCGATGACGTCGAGCCAGGGACGCCGGTCCTCGTCACTGAGGGCGATCCCCGCACGCATCTTGGCCACGTTTTCCGGGGGGTGAAAATCGTCGGCCTCAGCGAACAGCACGCCCAGCGACCCCGCCAGGGACTGGCCCACCGTGGTCTTGCCGGACCCTGACACACCCATCACCACGACCAACGGAGCGTTCCCATTCTGCGCCATCGCATCAGGCTAACGCGGCGCGGCCCGCGGGGCTCAGGGCCGGTCGGCGACGTCGGCGCGGGCCTGCGCCCGGTCCGCGTTGGCCAAGGCACTCCCGGAGCCGCGCTGAGAACGAGGGATCACGCTGAAGGTGCCGTCCGTCTCCAGCACCACCGCGTGCACCAGCTCCAGCCCTCCGGTCCCCTGCGTACGGACCGCCTGGTGCACTTCGTCCACCGTGACCCGCTGGCGTCGCAGCGCGTCGTGCAGCACCCGGCCGTCGCACAGCAGCAGTGTCGGTTCGGCCTTGACCAGTCGCCGTACGTGCCGGAAACGGACCGAGGCCCAGGCGGTGACGAATTGCAACGCGACCAGGGAGCCGAGCGCGAGGGCTCCCTCCGCCAGCGCCACCTGACGGTTGAGCAGGATGGTGGCCAAGGTCGATCCCAGGGCGACCGTGACCGCCAGGTCGAAGGCGTTCATCTTCGACAGGGTCCGTTTGCCCGACAGGCGTACTGCGGTGATCAACAGAAAGTAGGCGAGCCCTGCCATGGCTGGGACACGGAGCAGTTCATTCCAGGAGTCGTAGAACACAGGCTGACGGGTACCCCGCGGGTTGGGTTCCCCAACCAGGAGATCGGCGGCCGGGCTCTCACCCCTCCAGGTCGATGACCACCTTGACGTCGTCCGGCCGGGACTCCAGCGCCTCGGCAGCGCGTTCGAGGGGGACTCGCCTGGTGATCAGCCGTTCCAGCCAACTCCTGTCCGCCCGCGCCAGAGCGGCGGCGGCCTGCCGGAAGTGGCGCTGGTTGGCGTTGACGGAGCCCACCACGGCGTCGTTCTGCAGCACCATTTCCCGGTTGATGGTGCCGGCGTCCGCGGTGATGCGACGGCCGGCGGGCGAGACACCGGTCAGGCACACCACCCCGTACGAGGCGGTTCCGGTCAGCGAGGCGAAGACCAGGGTGCTGGCTCCGGTCGCTTCGACGATGACGTCCGGGCAGACGTCCTCGATCACCCGCTCCGCGTCGTCGGTGTGGTAGGCGGCGCCGAGATCGCGGACCAGCGAGGGTTTGGGGCCGTCGCTCACGCGGTCCAGAACGTGCACCTCCAGCCCTCGCTGAACGCCGAGGAGGGCGGCAAGCAGTCCGATCGGTCCCGCCCCCGTGACGAGGACCCTACGCGGCTCGAACCAGGAGCGCCCCCCGACTCGGTCCACCTGCTCCCAGGCCTTCGCTACCACCGAGGCGGGCTCCATGAGTACGCCGACGCTTGCCAGGTGGGGCTCCAATCGCACGGCGTAGTCGGGCTCCACACACCACGCCTGGGCACCGAAGCCGTCGAGCTCCTTGATTCCGCGTTCGGTGTAGCGTCCGTTGCGGCACATGTCGAACTCCTGCCGGACGCAGGCGCCGCAGGGCACGGGGTCGGGTCGGCGCACCACCCCGGCCACCAGGTCACCGGTCGAGAAGCCGCTGCCCGACGGGGCCCGCTCGACCCTGCCGAGCGACTCGTGGCCGAGGATCAGCCAGTCCCGGCCCAAGGGCGCCTTTCCGTACTGGCCTCCGGTGATCTCACGGTCCGTCCCGCAGACGCCCATGGCCAGGCCGCGTACCAGCAGCTCTCCGTCGGCCGGGGACGGGTCCGGCAGCTCCCGCACGTCGAGGCAGTCCTGTCGGCCAGGCTTCACGGTCAGTGCGCGCACGGGTGTGCCGCCTTTCTCACGGTCGTGCCGGTATCGGTTCGCGGCGGGCGATGACGACCGTGGGGCGGTGCCGTCCTGCCGACGCCAGGTGGGCCGTCGGTGCCCGCGGGCCCGACGGCGGCGAGGAGGCCGAGCGGAACGCCCAGTGCTACGTATACCTGCCTGGTCGACCGGTAAGCCTCCCAACGCGCCGGGAGAACCGGCGCACGACGCCTAGACCATGAAGGGGGAGCTGCGGCCCGGGTGGAAAGACACCGGCCCGGGCCCGGCAAGGTGGAAAGACACGCGATCACCCGGTCACCGATGCGGAGCTCGGCCGTTGGAGGTATTAGGCCGCCAGGAGGGCATTCCACCACCGGATCGGGTAGTTGCTCCGTCATGCTCGATGTTCTGCTGACCGTGGTCGGTTCCTTGGCCCTCGTCGTCGCCGCCCTCTCCCGGTGGGTCCAGCGTGCGCCGCTGAGCGCGCCGCTCCTGGCTCTGGTGACGGGCATCGCTTTCGGCCCCGAGGTGCTGGGGGTCCTCGACCTGCCCACCGTGCTGGAGGGGCACGAGGAACTCCACGAGTTCTCACGTCTGCTCCTGGCGATCTCGGTTATGGCCGTGGCCCTGCGCTACAGGTTCCGTGATGTGCGCGCGCTGACGCGGCCGGCGACCGTCCTGCTGATCGGGGCCATGGCCGCCATGGCCGTGGTTACGACCGCGGTGTCGGCCGCCGCTCTGGGCATCGGCTTGGGCGCGGCGGCGCTCCTGGGCGCGGCCCTGTGCCCCACCGACCCGGTGCTCGCCTCCAGCGTGGTCTCCGGCGAGCCGGCGGAGAAGAGCGTCTCCCCCCGTACCCGGCGGCTGGCCTCCCTGGAGTCGGGGGCCAATGACGGTCTCGCCCTTCCCCTCGTGCTCGTCGCCGTCGCGATCGCCGGACCGTCGGGGGGCGGGGAAGCACTGCTGGAGTCGCTCCGGCAGGTCCTGGGCGCCGCTGTCCTCGGAGTCGTGGCCGGGTGGCTGGGCGGCAAGGTGCTGTCCGTCGCCGAGCGGCACCGGACCATGCAGTCCGGTCCGCTGTTGGTCTACACCCTTCTCCTCGCCCTGCTGGTGCTGGGCGCTTCCGGGCTGCTGCACGTCGACGGCGTCCTGGCGGTCTTCGTCGCTGGCCTGGCCTTCAACGCGACCAGTTCCTGGGAGGAGCGGAGGGATGAGAACAAGATCGACGAGGCGGTCAACCGGTTCATCGTCCTGCCGTTGTTCGTCGCACTCGGCGCCATGATCCCCTGGCGCGAATGGGGCGAGCTGGGCTGGTGGCGAGGTCTGCTCCTGATCCTGGGCACGCTGCTGCTGCGCCGTCTCCCTGTACTGCTCGCCCTCAAACGCCCACTCTCGCTGACCTGGCGGGACGCACTCTTCCTCGGCTGGTTCGGGCCCATTGGCGTCTCGGCCCTGTTCTACCTGACCATGGAGGCCCATCGGCTCGGCATCAATCCGACCGTAATGGCGGCGGGAACTCTGGTCGTCGTGGCCAGCACCGTCGCCCACGGCGTCACCACCGCGCCCGGCCTCGCCCTCTACCGCTGGATGAGCGGGCGGGCCCAGGACGAGAGAGGCGCAGATCAGTGAGAGCTCGCCCCGGCGACTCTTACGTCTCGGCGAACGAACTCCCAGAGCCTCGCGTCCCTGAGCTCCTCCGCATGGCCGCACGGCTGCGACGTTGGCCAGGGAGACCCGTACGGAACGAACGAAGCTTCCTATAGAGGGGTTCTCGACCAGGACCACCTCACGGCGCTGGTGATTCGGTTCGCAGGGTGCCGTCCCAGATGGCGAACGCCTTCTTCCGGATCTCCACATTGCCGCGGACAGAAACAGGACGCTGGCGACCGATGTGCCGGCAGCTTCACGTATTGAAGTGACAGTCGCGATTCCGACGCCGAATCCGGCGGCTGGGCGTAGGTGTCAGCGCACCGAAGGTAGGCCAGAGTGACCAGAGCCTGACGCGAGGTGGAGAAGCGCCGCCAGCGCGTCCCGATCCCCCGTCGCCGCCTGGTCTTCAGTTGCCCGGTCAGGAATGGCAAGGTGCGGCTGGACTGTCCGAGGACGAGTAGCCGAGCACACGAGGCTTCTGGCGGACAAAGGCCGTTCCATCGTCGCGAACCTGGGGAACGCTCGTGTCGCCGCCAGCCTCTTCTGTTCACGGCAAGTGCTGCCCCAGGGCCGCTTCGAGACGAACGAAGGGTATGCGCAGGCCGGCCGGCCGATAGGAGTGCGGACTGCCATCGGGGACCTGCACTTTCATGAACGCGCACAGTCGGCGGACTGCACGGGGATGAGAGCGGGCGTATCGGGCCATGAGTTCACCGCCCTCGTCGGCGCTCGGGAAGTGCGCGGTGACGGCGTAGTGACGGTTGCCGACCTGGATGGTGGTCTTCGGCGCTGCTTGCAGGTTCCGGTACCAGGCTGCGGCGGGCCCGAAACCGGAGGCCAGAATCCAGGTTCCCCGCTCGGGGTCGTGCGCGACGACCGCCAGAACCGCGTACCGGTCGAGACCGCTGTGCCGACCGGTGTGGCGCAGAAGCAGGAGCCTTCGGCCGAGAGCCGGGCCGAGGCCGACACGGTAGAAAGCTATGGGCAGTCGAGCGAGGCGTCGCCTCCAGCCACGGGGCAGGCGAGGACGCCGGGGCTCACCATGTGCCTGCGTCACAGCCATGCCTCCTGGGAGCGCGGAAGGGAACCGATCGCATAACAGAGGTGTGGCCCAACCCTTAGTCTAGGAAATCTTTGCATAATCTAAAGCTTAGGGGCAGCCCGGCTGAGTCGGGCAGAAGCCATCGCACTGCTGGGAGCATCATGATTACTGCAAAGCGTCGAGGCGATCCGGTGGTGCTTTCCTGGCTTCCGATCGTGGTGATGGCCGTGGTGGCTGCCATGGACCTCACGGCCGGACCGCAGGCAGGTTTCCTTCCCCTCGTCTCGCTCGGTCCTGCCTTCGCCGGGTTGATCGGCACTTGGCGGCGCACCGTGCTCATCGGCTGCGCGGCGTTGCTGCTGTGCGCCGGCCTGGGAATGTATGACGGCCTTTTCGACACCCGACGTGGCTACACGGCCATGGCGTCGGTCGCCGGAGTGACTCTGGCCGGCGCCTTGGCGGCGGGCACACGCATGCGGCGCGAAGCGGAGCTGGCCAGCGTGCGCTCCATCGCCGAGGTGGCCCAGCGCGTACTGCAGCGTCCCGTACCGCGCCAGGTCGGCCCTCTTGAGGTTGCGGCTTCCTACACCTCGGCGGTTGCCGAGTCACGTATCGGCGGTGACTTGTACGAGGTCGTGGTGTCGCCGTACGGCGTGCGCGTCATCGTCGGGGATGTCCAGGGCAAAGGGCTCGCCGCGGTGGAGACAGCGGCCCTGGTTCTGGGTGTCTTCCGTGAAGCGGCGCACGATGAGCCCGACCTGGCCGCCATCGCCGCGCGGCTGGAGCGCACGGTGGCCCGCGAGGCGGACGGGGAGAAGTTCGTGACCGCCATCCTCGCCGAGATACACACCGATGAGAAGGCCATTGCCTTCCTGAACTGCGGCCACCCGGCCCCGATGATCATCCGCGCAGACGGCTCCGTCCACATCCCGCCCCCATCCGTCTACGCACTGCCCATCGGGATGGGCTCACTCGGAGGTGCCCCACCCGAGCCCTACCGCGTCGACTTCGGCCCAGGCGAACAACTCCTCCTCTACACGGATGGAGTGACCGAAGCGCGGGACGCAGACGGCGCCTTCTACCCGCTGGAGGAACGAGCCGGATTTCTCGACATCTCCGACCCTGACGCAGCGCTCGAAGCGCTGCGCACGGATATCGTCCGGCACGCCAGCGGGCCACACGACGATGCTGCCATGCTTCTGCTCCGCTACCGCCGTGAGTGAAACGTCAGCACCAGAAGAGAAGGTCGAGCGTGACCAGGAACGAGGTAGAAAGGCGCCATGGCCAGGGACATAGCTCCGCCGGAGCGCATGAATGATGTGGATGCGGTAACCCAGGCCGTGCTGACTGCCTCTCGGCTGCTGGTCGCGGTATCGGCGCGCTCGCTGGCACAAGTCGAAGAGCGCGTCACCCTGCCGCAGTTCCGGATGCTGGTGGTGCTCTCCACTCGCGGAACCGCCAAACTCGTGGCGTTGGCAGAGCTACTGCAGGTTGCGCCTTCGACGGCAATGCGCATGGTCGACCGGCTGATCGCAGCAGGGCTCGCCGACCGGAAGACCAACCCGGAAAACCGCCGCGAGACACTCCTCCGACTCACCGACGAAGGACACCGCACAGTCGAGAACGTCACCGCACGCCGGCGCGAGGAAATCACGTCGATCGTTCAGCGGCTCGCTCCGCACCAGCGAACAGCCCTCATCAACGCGCTCACCGACTTCAACGAAGCAGGCGGCGAGCCGTCGGCACCGCTGCTGGACGAAACCACCGGACCACACCCAGCAGTGCTGGGCCTCCATCCCTCACATTCCTGGTGACGGTCGCCTTCTGCATCGGGGGGCTGCACTGTTGGGCATCGCCCTGATAGCGACGTTCAGCCCGCCGGTCGGCCGGGAAATCGTCCGGCGAGCCAGCCCATCGGTGTCCTGTCTCGCGACGTCGGGGACCGTCTCCCGGGTGGGCACCGCGCTCCACAACGATTCGCCGTAAGAGCGGATGAGCCTCGCGTACAGCAACGCCGTGGACGGTGTCGCGGCGCAGCCCCCAGCCCCCGGCGCCTTTCTGCGGAGAGTCAATCTCGAACACCGGTCGGGCTGATTCGCTGAGGCGCTGACGGCGGGCATCACGACGTCCCGTAGACGTTCCCGGGCGAAGAGCACGGCGCCGAACAGGGACTCGCCCCATCCGGTGCGGTCGGCGAGGGTAGCGCCCTACTTCCGGGGCGATGACCAGATCGTCGGCCAAGGGCCCAAGAACCCAGTCGTAAGGGTCCTCGGAATCAGCCGAGGTAGTTCTCGGGGTGCGTCGGCTTCTGCAGTATCCAGGAGCGGCCCGAACAGCCTGACGGGAGAGGCGGGAAACGGTGCCCCTTCACATCAGTGCTCCAATGGTGTTCCCCGCCGCAGTCGCACTTGTAGATCCCGCTGGCGGGCACGATCTCACCAGGGTGCCAGCTCACCGTCTCATCGCTCATGCTCCCTGCCTACGACCCAGCCTCGCGTCACGCAACCTGAAAGCGCCTCTCCGTCGGGCGCGGCTGTGCCCGCTGACCAGTGCGGACGCGGCACGGTTCCTATCCCTGCTGACGCCACTGGGTTCGGCCAGTTGGCCGGGACCGTCGAAAACGAAGCGCCGATCGCTCACTATTTCGCTGACTGACTTCACGCCTAGCGAGTCGTGCCCCGCCGGACGCCGGCCGTTCACATAGTGGGGAGAATCTCCAGCGCGTGGGTGTCGGTGAGTTCGGCATCGTCTCAGCTCTCTGCATGGCCTGGGTGCGTGGCCGAAACCACGGCTACCGGGCACAGGGCGGTATGCAGCACCTTGCCGCTCACCGAGCCGAGCAGCAACCTTCTCAGCCCGGTGCGTCCATGGGAGGCGACCACCAGCAGATTTGTGTGCCGGGAGGCATCCAGCAGAGCCTGTGCGGGTTGGTGCCGCTTGACGCGCCCTCATAGGTCCAGGCCGGGGTGGTGAGACCGGTAAGGGGCCAGCAACTTCTCCAGCCCCTCCTGCGTGCTGCTGGAGACCGCCTCGTCGTCCATGAGCGCAGGTCCAGTGGGGCCGGTACCCAAAAGCTCTGGTCGGGTGGCCACATAGACCACCTCAAGCGCAGCGCTACGGGCCTCCGCCGCCTCCAGCGCGAAGTCCATCAGACCGGACGGGAGAGCGTCCACATCGACGTCTACCACCACTCGGTTCTCCTTCGGCTCCTCACGCTCTCCCGGCCTCACCACGAGCACCGGATGAAAGCACTCTGCGTCACCACCGAAAGTGAGACAGGGCCGCTCGTTTGACAGACCCCTCCCCGGGTGGATAGAGGCAGTCTGAGCTGACGACCTGCCCAGTCTGCACACCCTCACGAACGGCCTCGAACGCGACCTCGCGGCCGTCACCGCGGGTCTGACCCTTCCCTGGAGCTCAGGCGTAGTGGAAGGCCACGTCAACCGCATCAGAATGATCAAACGCCAGATGTACGAATGCGCCGGCTTCAAGCTCCTACGCAAGCGGGTACTGCTTACTTCGTGCCCTCGCTGTCGGTGGCCAGTGCGAGGACCCCAGACGGCTACACGAGGAGATCACGTGGGTACCTGGGACGTCGGCCCCTTTGACAACGACACCGCCGCCGACTTCGCCCGCGACCTGGACGAGGTAGCCGCAGAGGAACGCGAGCCCATGATCCGCAGCGTGCTCAAACGCGTCGCCGACCCTGCGGACTACTCGGACGCCCCCGACGCCGAGCGAGCCGTGGGCGCGGCAGCCCTGGTTGTCGCACAGCACCCTCACGGCGAGCCAGCGCCAAACGGCGCCAAGACATCACCCGCCTCCGCGACGACCTTGCCGCTCCGATCCCGCCGCAAGAGGAAGCCCTCTTCGCGATCTAACCGGTGACCCACAGTCACGAACCACAGAACTTGAGCCAGAAGCCGAAGTCATCGATATCCGACGCGGGCGGCGCCTCCCGAACTGTCCGAGGAACGCTGCTCCTCGTCATCGACAGAGCGAGCCGGGAGTCTGCCGCCCTTTGAGGCGGCGTTACGTCAGGAGCGGTTCAGCTCGTACAGTTTCCGTCCGGTCGAGGAGTAGACGAGTGCGTGGTCGGTGCCGTCGAACCGGACTTTGTACGCTGCCTCGTTGGGGCTCTGTACGACCGTAAGTGTGTGCTGCCCGGCTTCGTCCGGCTGTGTGGACAGGCTGCATCGCATCGGGCCGCCGATGTCGAGTGGCTTTCCGTTGTTGTAGTAGAACCCTGTGCACTGTCCGTCGTCGCCGAACGTCTTGATCCCGGTGTCGTCACTCGATGTCCACGAGCCCGCCAGGGGCGGCGAGCCGGTCGCGTCATCGGAGGAGTCGCCACCGCCTGCCCAGATGAAGAGGCCGGTGATGAGTCCCAGTAGGGCGATGGCCCCGAGGGCCGTCCACACCTTGTTGCGCTCGGCCGCGTGGATGATGTTGGTGATGACACTGTTGTCGACCTTGGTGTTGACCTTGTTGTTGTCCCCCGTCACGTTTGTCGCGTTGGCTCCGCTGTAGTTCGGCCCTCTCGAGCGGTCGTTGTCACCCTTGTTCTCCAGCGCCTCCCGAAGCGCTGCCGCGAGGTGGTGGTCACGGTCGACCGCGGCCTTGACCGCGTTCTCCGCATCCGCGCGTGTCGTAGAAGATGCTTCTCCCTGCTCCTCGGATTCGGCTAGCAGCCGCCGGATCGCGGGGTCACCGCCCAGCTTGGTCACGATGAGCTCGCGGACGCGTTCCGCGGCTGCATCCAAAGCCTGATCGGTGAGTCCGTTGAACTGCACGCCGACGCGACGGGACTTTCCTGCGGCCCATACGACCAGCATTCCGACCGTCGCGGAGATCAAGTCCATGGTGCGCTTCTTTCTGTCAGCTGCCCTGATGCCAGTGAGCTTGTCGTGGGCAGGTGAGATCCCGCCGCGCTGGAACGGCCCGGCCCTTGACGGAGGTCCGGAGAGCGCCGTCCCGACCATGGCGGGGGCGGACCTACCGGCCGCGTTCCCGGTCGCTGATCTTCTTGCCCATGGCGACGCCCCCTACGCCGACCATGGCCAGCACACCGTAGGTGAGGAACAGGACCATGCTGGTGGTCCCCTGGCGCAACAGGAAGGCCATGACCAGGAACAGAACAACCCCGGCGGCCATCAATGCTTTTCCGTTGCCCATGCCGTACCCGTTCTATCGGCACCTCTCGCCCTCGAAGCCGAGGCGCAGGGAAAGCTAGTGTCCTGAGTCGTTAATCCGTGTGCAGTATGCGGCGAGGGTGTCGAGGATGTCGTCGGCGGTCTTCGTCCAGACGAACGGCTTGGGGT